>JAFDJC010000212.1:0-4296 GCA_019307665.1 Deltaproteobacteria bacterium
ATTTTTTGTTATTAAACATAGCTTAAATATGATTATTTATTTTTTTCTGTATAATTATTTTATTTTTTAACTTTTTTCTTGACTCATATTTATTTTTTTCCTAAAAACAATTAAAGTTTGTTATCCATATTAAAATGCGGAGATTACCATGAACACTTCAGTCCTGACCTTTGAAATCATAGACAATGTTGCCATAATAAAAATGGACAACCCGCCGGTCAACGCTTTAACCCCGGCCTTTCTTGATGAGTTCCTGCAAATAATCGAAAAACTTTGTAAACCCGGTAAGGCACGTGCGGCCCTTATAGCAAGCGATTGCCCCGGTTTTTTTTCCGTAGGAGACGATGTCACCGAATTAAAAGAGATCGACGAGGCGATGGTCGCACTTTTGCCGAAAGTCCATGCAATGATGAATGCCTTTGAAACACTGCCTATTCCTACGGTTGCTGCTATTAACGGTCATGCTCTGGGCGGCGGGCTCGAACTTGCCTTAACATGTGACTTTCGATTTATGGGAGAAGATTCCGGTCGCATCGGGCTGCCGGAGATAAGGCTCGGCATGATTCCGTCTTTCGGCGGGACCCAGCGCCTGCCGCTTATTGTTGGTAAAGCAAAGGCCATTGAAATGATGTACAAAGGACTTCAGATCACACCTGAAGAAGCAAAACAGATCAATCTCATCAATAATGTCTTTCCCAAGAAAGAGCTTTATGAAAAATCATTTGATTATGCCGGAAGGCTTGCCCTTCAAGCCACAGGAGCATTAGCCAAAATAAAAAAATGTGTGCATACAGGCTTGCATGAAGGATTTGCAAAAGGACTTGCCATGGAACAGAAAACCTTCAGAGAAAATATTTTTACACATGATGTAAAAGAGGGTATCGATGCCTTCCTGTCAGGCAGGAAACCTGAATTCAAAGGATGATGGCTTTGTAAAAATTTGACCCGGGAGCAAACGTTATGAAAAATAATTCTACAGATTATCTGCACTCCAAAGGCTATTCCTATTACGTATTTTCACTATTATTCATTTTGTTTATGTTCGACTATATAGACAGGATGGTAATTGTCTCCCTTTTTCCTTTTATTAAACAGGAATGGGGTCTATCTGATACACAATGCGGCCTGTTTGTTTCAGCGGTTTACTGGGCTCAGTTTGTTTTTGCTTTTCCTATTTCAGTACTTATTGATAGATGGAGCAGGAAAAAAAGTATCGGTCTGATGGCTGTTTTCTGGAGCATTGCAACAATGATTTGCGCCTTTACAAAAAACTTTACACAATTATTCGCAGCAAGAACAGCAATCGGCATTGGAGAAGCAGCGTATGCACCGGGCGGTTCCGCCATGATATCTGCTATGTTTCCTGAAAAAAAACGGGCCATGATAATGGGAATCTGGAATTCAGCAATCCCTTTAGGCAGCGCAGTCGGAATCACCCTCGGCGGGTTTATTGCAGTTAATTACGGCTGGCGCCATGCTTTTGGAATCGTGGCACTGCCTGGCCTTATAGCTGCATTACTCTTTTTCACAGTAAAAGACTACAAAACAGTCGACCTTGTAAAAAATGGCAATGAATCCGAGCTCATTAAAACCAAAATAAAAAAAAGCGATATTGCTCGTAAATTTATTCGTACGCCATCTCTTATCTTAACATACCTGGGATTTGCCGGTAATGTTTTCGTCACCACTTCTCTTTTAAGCTGGCTGCCAACATATTTTCATCGCATTTATGATTTGCCAATGGAGAAAGCCGGCATGAAAGCCAGTATCGTGATGCTGCTGGCCATAATCGGCGCCCCTTTGGGCGGCTATCTTGCTGATATGTGGCTAAAGAAAAGGAAAAACGCCAGGCTTGTTTTTCCTGCTCTTTCTTCGATTGCTACGGCCATAATCCTCTTTGTTGCATTTAATTTGTTTGCGGGCACGACCCAGTATATTATCATGCTTTTCGGCGGTATGGCAGCTATTATGTTCGTCCCGGCTGCACAGGCAACAACACAGGATCTGATTCATCCCGGATTGCGGGCCACTTCTTATAGCCTTTGTGTCATCGTTCAGGTTTTACTGGGCAGCTCCCTCGGCCCGATCTTTATCGGTGCTGTTTCCGACAGGTATGATATTCAAACCGCCATGTCAGTACTGCCTTTTTTCTGTGTCATTGCAGGCATTCTGTTTTTCATCGGTTCAATTTTTTATGAAAAAGACTTGGAAAAGGTAGAAAAAATTGATTTAGTAGTAGAAATGGAGAACAATTAAAAAATAAGGAGGGTGCGGCATGTTAAAAAAAATATCAGGAATTCTTGCTCTATTGATCGGTATTTTTTTAGTATATCTTATGGTCTGGCCGGTCCCCATCGATCCGGTCGCCTGGAATGCGCCTCCTAATCCCGGATATACCGGCCCGTTTGCAGAAAACAACATTCTTGCGGATATCGAAACGTTGTCCATAGGCGACAATCACGGCCCGGAAGATTTTGCCCAGGATGAAGCGGGACGTATATATGCAGCCACCCATGAAGGGATAATTGTCCGGCTTCAACCCGACGGATCCGGACCGGAAAACTGGGCTGAAACCGGTGGGCGCCCATTGGGCAGTGAATTTGACAAAACCGGCAATCTGATTTTGGTTGATGCATTGCGCGGACTTTTATCCATTTCATCTGACGGCGAGGTAACGGTTCTAACCGACACAGCTGATGGAATACCGATCAGTTATGCTGATGATGTTGATGTGGCTGCTGATGGTAAAGTTTATTTTTCAGATGCATCCACAAAATTTCCTGCAGAGAGTGGCTCAAATGAACCAAGTGTGCTCGACATTATAGAGCATGGCGGCCATGGGCGTTTACTGATGTATGATCCGGCTACAGAACAAACAAAAGTCCTGGTTAAAGGCCTGAACTTTGCCAATGGAGTAGCTGTCAGCCACGACCAACAATACGTTCTGGTATGTGAAACCGGGTCATACAGGGTGTTGAAGCACTGGATCGCCGGACCGCAGAAAGGTCAAACCGAACCGTTTATTGAAAATCTTCCTGGCTTTCCGGACAACATTTCCACGGGCCGAAACGGCCGTTTCTGGCTGGCGTTTTTTGCACCCCGCAATGCATTGCTGGACAAATTGTCCAACAAACCTTTTTTTCGAAAAGTAATTCAACGTTTGCCGAATTTGATAAAACCCAAAGCAGCAGTTTACGGTCATATTATTGCACTTGATACCAGCGGCAACGTTATAAAAAACTTTCAGGATCCCAATACAAAATATCCGAAGAATACGAGCGTAATGGAAACTGACCAGTACCTTTATATCGGCAGCCTGACAGCTCCGGTTGCGGCACGCCTGTCAAAAGTAAAAGCCGGGTTTTGATGGAAATGGCAAAGATTGCGCAGACACTGTCTGCGTAATCTTTTCATAGCACTCATAGAAGCGAAGTCTTAACTCTTTTATGGAGCTTTTTTAAGTCTGGTTATATTTGGAAGTTTTGAGAATTTTTTATCGAAAGTAACTATTTCATTAGCATGGTCAAGGAGATCCATACGGATAAGTCTATCTACAAATCCCGCTCCAACGCCTTGATACTCTTTCAGTACAGTTAAGGCATGTCCTGATGGTGTTATCATAGGTGAGTCAAGAAAATCAGTCAGCTTTTTTGCTGCTTTATTAAACGGGACGTTATAATGATGACACAGGGCATGGTAGACTTCTGCGATAATCAGATCAGAAATGTAGACAATTATACCAGAGAAATAACATTGTTCAAGGAAATCAAAGGAAATTTCGGCCTGATCTGCCGGTTCTCCAACCAAAAGTCGTAATGCAATGCATGTATCAATACCAATTTTTTTCATTTTTTAATATTACCTATAGATTTACCAATAGAAGCACGAATTGATTCCATGCTGTTATCTTTATCTTTGGCGTATTTTTTAAGAGAAGCAAACCATTTGCTCTCTATTTTCTTTTTCGGTTTAAGAATCCAGGCAAAATCTTTTCCGATTTTTTTTCTTTCCAGAATCAAATCATCTCCTGCTTCTATACCTAATTCTCGACAGAGTTGTACTGGAAAGGTTGCCTGCCTCTTACTTGTTAAGCGGATTGTTTGTGTCATATTTATAACTCCTTACATTTTTCTTATATTGTAAGGTGGAAATAATGATATGTCAAGGGAAATGAAAAACAATTATATTATAGTGGTTGTCATAATAACGTTCCGTTTCCATGAAAGGGATTTATGCATTGGGTAACACCGGCAACTCGTTGCCGGTGCCCGAAGGGCAAGAAGCTGTTCTCAAAAT
>JAFDJC010000212.1:4305-9960 GCA_019307665.1 Deltaproteobacteria bacterium
GGCCACCCCCATTACAACCTATTGAAAATATATGAATTTCAAAGAACCGTAATTGCCTTCTCTGTTTATATTTCCAAAAACTAATCGGAAAATATTTATGATAATCACTATAATAGGACTGCAATTTGAAACTATGAGAAATGAGGAGGACAGATGAGATTGTCTTCTTGATAAATTTCAACCCATTCTTTAAGTATTTTATATCATAACTTATAGGATATTTTAAATTAGGTGGATATATTCAATATTCAGGATTGCCACATGCAATAATGATTTTATCTTTGCGTTTTTCCTCAATTCTTTTTGTTAAAACAATTTTATTGTTTATTTTAATAAAAGATAACAGGTTGGATTCATAAACGTTACCTTGTTTTTATATAGAACGCTTTTGTTTTTTTTATTTTTTTAGCAAAACCCGCTGAGAAGCTGTTCGGCTTCCGGTATTAATGATTAATCCAGTACAAGCTACATCTCCAACCGATTTAGTTCAACATCACCAATATACCTATTACCGATATTCATTAAATCCTTTTATCAATTCATTGAAACTCTTTGGCTTATATTTATTAAAACTCTCTTCATCCACAAAAACAAAATCATATTTAATTGCGACTTGCGTTTTGTTAATATCGATACACCACTGTTTTAAACGTTCCATTTTCAAAGGCACATCCATATCCTCAAGCCCTTTGGTTTCAATGATATACACTTCCTGATCCGAAGTTTTTACTATAAAGTCAGGATAATAGTTGGAGATATCGCCATCGGCATTGACATAATCGATCTTAAAATGAACCGCCATATAATTTTTTACATAGGATATGATATCGTCGCTTTGTTCAAGGAATGCAGCAAACTCTAATTCCAGACGACTGTCTCCGATGATTTTATTAAAAATACTTTTTTTGGGTATAATATATCCCTGCTCTTTAACAACAAATGGTCGTGTCTTTCTTAATTTGATAAAATCCCGAATTTCTGCGTTTCCCCTGTCTTGAACAGTCAAATCATTAATCTGTTTTTTGAACGCCTCCACTAAGGTTTTAATAGCTTCCAGTTCGGACAAATTGCGCAGGGTGTTCAAGTCGTCAAGATCAACAGGTTTTTCAAACAGTTCATCCTGGATAAAATATTTCACTTTGCCATACAATACATCGTACCCGCTGACCAGCCTTAGATCTTTCATGATGGTTTGCGTAAAATACCCCACCACGGAACGGTAATCCGTAACATTCCCCGGATCAAGAATAGTTGTATGGTTGATCTCCCCGGTGGTGATGTCTCTAAAAACGATTTCACGTTGTTCATCAATGGTGAACGTTTTATATTCAACTTTCTTATGATCGAAATGCCTGGCATCCAAGCTATCGAGGTTTTTATATTCCCGGTATACCCTTGGTGTTAAAACCGGTATTTCGATATCAAGCTGTTCAATGTCCTTGTTGGTATTTTCATTGTCAATTTCAACAATAATCGGCGTTTTGGGCTGGGTGCCTTCTCCCATGGCCTTCCGTTCCAGTTCAACCCCTTCAGACTGAATGGATTCTACAAAATCCATAAAGGCATCGGTACCCACAACACTAACATATTCTTCCACATCGTTTCCGGGATACATCTTTCTCAAGCCCCGGCCCAATGTCTGCTCGGGTAAAATATTGCTTTTGGCTGCATATGGCCGCAAGCCTACAATGGTGGTTACATTTTTTACATCCCAGCCCTCTTTAAGCATCAATACAGAAACAATTGCCTTAAAAGGACTGTCCCAACCGTCAATTTCATTGGATTGTTTTCGTAGCTTCTCAAGTTCCTCTTTTTTTTTGCCACTGACTGCTTCGCTGATTTCACCGTTGTTTTTGGTGTGAATGACAAGCACGGCATCTTTTAAATCAGGATAGGTGGTTTCCAGGTATTCAGCCACATCATCACAGTTTTTGGTATCATCGGTCATTACAAAGAGAATGGCTTTTTTTTCCAGTTTTTTATGTTCTTCATAGGTTTTGCGCCATTCTTCAATCCCCAAATTCAGGTAATCGGCATATTTTTCCGTGTATTTGGAACTCTGCCGCTCACTCAACTTTGCCCGGCTGGCGGAATCGGGCAGCACCGGATGTTTGACCACATTCTGCCAAATCGCCTCCACCAGCGGATAATCAGAGACAGTTTGCACAAAAATTGCTCCGTTGTTGTGTTTCGGAGTGGCTGTCATGTCCACCTGAAGGGAAAGAAATGTGTCCTTATGTTTCAGCCGGTTGTGAATATCCTCAATGGATTTAAACCATGCCAGACGGCTGTCATGAATATGATGCGCTTCATCATTGAGCACCACCAGCTCATCAATATCACGGACAATATCCCCCAAGTCGACCTTTGAATCCGTGGTTGCACCTGTGGGACGCTTCCCCAGGAAATAATCCATGGTATTGTCATCATCAAAGGAGGGATCAATATCATTACCCGTATAAACCCGGTGAATATTGGTCAGAAATATATTGCCGGTCTTGTGCGTCACATTCACATCGTCCTGAATATGCAGGGTCAGTTGAAAATCATCATGCCAGTTGCGACCTTCAAAACCATTGTCCGGCAGTACCGGGTCTTCGAAAAATATCCTCAGTCCGTCAAAATCGGTTCGAATCCGGTCCAGGACAATGATGTTCGGCGTGATTAAAAGAAAATTCCGGGCAAGTTCCGAATCCGGTTCATATAGCTTGTGAAAATAGGCCCACGCCAGCACCAGGCTCATCACCTTGGTTTTGCCGGTACCGGTGGCCATTTTGATAACAAAGCGCCTCCACGATTCATCAAACATCCCGGCAGATACCGCACCTGATGAGTCAAAACGGAGCATGTCATATTTGTCTTTAACACTGATGACATCATACAGATAGATAATGCTTTCAATGGCTTCCTGCTGGGCAAAATAATATTGAAATATCGCTACAGTGCCGTCTGTTTTTGGCAGCATATGCTCACGATGGAACCACCAGTTGAGCAATGAAATGCTGGTGTCTGATGCACCGTCATAGCCGCTGTCCCGCCATGATTTTATCTTTTTTCGCAATTCATGCACCAACGGCGGCAATAATTTTTCATAGGAGGATTCACGCAATGCTTCATCTGCCGGGAACCACCGTACGTCAGGGTTGAGAACCGCATGGGGAGAATCCGGGAAATCAGAATGTAGCGCCATTATTGTTTTCCTCCCTCAATCTTTTTTATGGTTGTATCTTCGGTTAACAGTTTCATCTGGCTGATGGCGATCCTGTTCAATTTAGTCAGTCTCTCCTGTTGGGGAGAGCCTTCATTGATAAACAGTGCATTGAGATTTTCCAGATTGGATAGACAGACCAATTGGGATACATTTGCATAATCCCTGATATTTCCTTTTTTGTCCGGATTTTCTCCCTGCCACTGTTTTGCAGTTTTACCAAAAAGGGCCATATTGAGGATATCGGCTTCAGACGCATAAACAAAATTAATTTGACGCTTTGATAATTCAGGCGGAATGAGATTCTCTTTGATAGCATCGGTATGGATGCGATAGTTGATTTTGGCCAGATTGCGTTTTATGTCCCAGCCAAGCTGTTTTTGTTCTTCATCTTTAAGCCGCTGAAACTCCTTGATGAGATATATTTTAAACTCTGCACTGATCCACATCCCAAATTCAAAGGCAATATCTTTGTGGGCATAAGTACCGCCGTATCTGCCTGCTTTTGCCTTCAATCCTATGGCATTTGTTTTAGCCGCCCATTCTTTAACGCTGATCTTATAGCTGTTCAAGCCCGCCTGACTTTTAATTATGGCATATTCGCCATAATTAAAATCAGGGTTATAAATGCGCTCCCATATTCCCAGAAATTCGACTGTATTCCTGTTTCTCAGCCAGTCTGAAATAAAAAAGTCTCCATCTTTTGCTTTGAGCATATCAGTCAGAGAGATGTAGTCTTCGTCATTGACTGAAATAATGGTTATTTCCGTATGTTCAACCCTGATTTTTTTTATCTGTTTCATACCGTCACCTCAATAATCTTCATGGTATCATTGCCGAAAATATCCACTACCTTGATCGCGATTTTCCGTCTTCCCGGACGGCATTCCTGGAATACACTTTTCAGCTCCAGGGTCCGGTCTTTTTTGGTGCGGAAGGACTGCCATTCATTTTCAAATACAAAATCACCTGTCCAGACCTCTTCCGGTTCTCCGGTATCTTCGTTCACCACACGAACGATCTCCCGCTTGGATTCAAAGTCATAATCCACGGCCCAGTAATCGATCCAATCGGTCCATTGCTTTGTCAGTGTCTCTCTCGTAACAATACCGTTTTTATCTTTGCTGATCTTTACCACCTGGCCTTTGTCCACAATCACCTTGCTTTTGCCCTTTTTCAGGCTTTCATCTGCGCCCTCGGCATCCTGGGAGTAAAAGACGGAAAAGTCGGTCAATTCAACCGCGATGTGGTTTTTCTTTTTGCCTTTGCCTAAATGCGGCTTGACTTCGATGAACGACACATCATGAAATACAACCTGGTTTTTCTCAACCGCACGTTTATCAAATACATCACGGGGAATGTATTTCATGGCCAAATCAATGCCCTTGTTTTTCGCCTCTTCCTGGATATTGGGAAACAGCCCCATCTCAAATTCAAATCCGAGAATATCCACACGGGTGATATGCTTCTGACGGCATTCCAGGATAATCTCCTCCACGAATAAACGGGTGACCGGCAGGTTTACCGGTCCAACGGCTACCATGCGCCCGGCTTTTTTTCCCTGGAAGGTATTGAACTGGTTAACGCTTTCGGCCCGGTTGGCGTGGAGAATGAGATTAAGAAAATCTTTTTCCTTTGCCTCCAGTTGCTGCTGTTTTTCCTGCTCGCGCAGGTTGGGGTTTACGCCGATATAGTGTTGGCGCTCGTATTTACCGAGATTGAGAATTTCAAAGGCCCGCCAGCTTTTGTTTTCGCTTTTAAGCTGCCGCTGCACGCCGATCATGCGCTTACGGGTGGTATGAATAGCGAATTTTCCCAGATCGGAGCCGATCCATTTGCGACCTAATTTTTCAGCCACTGATAAAGTTGTGCCGGAGCCGCAGAAGAAGTCGGCAACGAGGTCGTTTTCGTTGGAGGAAGCTCGGATGATACGTTCGAGGAGGGCTTCGGGTTTTTGGGTGGGGTAGCTCACCCGTTCATCTGCGACTGCATTTACATCGTAGATATCTGCCCATATATCTCCAACTTGATTTCCTTTGGATTCATCGAAATACCGTTTTAATCGTGGCATTCCAGAAGATGTAAAGACTATACGATTTTCTATCAAACCGGTGTTAATTCTGTCTTGACTCCATATCCAATGTTTGCCAGAAGGTGGCTCAATTACCTTATCACCAAACTGTCGAGCTTCCCCCTGTCCCTTCTGTGTGAAATCCCATAATCCATAATTCCGCCCAGTTTCTTTTTCGACTTGATTGTAATGACTTTTTTTATAGGATTCGGGATGAGGTAAAAATTGAGGGTGAAATTTTGAAGCGGTATTTTTTCCATATAGTATGATGGAATCATGTATATTTCCAAACGACTTACTCTGAGATTTACTTACTCTGGTTTTTTGCCAAATCAAATTGCATTTAAATAAATGCTTTCCAAATACTTCATCCAAA
>JAFDJC010000213.1 GCA_019307665.1 Deltaproteobacteria bacterium
TGAGTTCCCGCGGTTTGTGTTTTCACCGGGAACGCCTGTGGAAGCATTTGAACATATGATCAGAGCCTTCCACCTGGCTGAAAAATATCAGGTGCCGGCAATCGTACTGACTGACCAGACTTTGAACGATTCTCTTTATATTGCTGAACAGGCTCTTTCCGCACCAGCTAATATTGAAAAATTTGTTGTCGATGATTCTCAGATAGCCGAACCTTCAACCTACAGACGCTTCGAAATCACCGAAAGCGGTGTTTCTCCCCGCGCGCTACCCTGCAAGGGAAAGGCGTTGGTCGTTGTTTCTGGAAATGAACATCAGGAAGACGGCCATATCAGTGAGGCGATAAACGATCGTGTTAATATGGTGAATAAGCGTAACTCAAAAATTCCGGCAATGCTTAAGGAAATGCGTGAACCGGAAATGTATTGGGGAGAAAGTGATATGTTGCTTGTGGGTTATGGCTCAAGCAAAGGCCCTGTCTTTGAAAGTGTAGATTTGCTAAGGGAAGAGGGTGTCGATATCGGATGCATGCATATAGCCGACATCTGGCCTTTCAAGGCTGATGAAATTCAGGGGGCACTTGCTGCCTGCAAACGGTTTTTTATTGTGGAACAGAATTCCACTGCTCAACTGGGCAGACTTATTAAAGAACAGACAGGGCTTTCTTCAGATGGGGCTATACTGAAGTATAATGGCCGGCCTTTTTTTCCAAAAGAAATTGTAGAAGGTTTTAAAGCATATGTGAGTTGATTAAAATCTGATCCGAATCTGATTTAGGCGGAGCAATGATATGGTAACCATAAAAGACTATGAATGCTCATTTGAAAACAAGTGGTGTCCCGGGTGCGGTAATTTTGACATCCTGGATTCAATGAAGGATGCTTTTATCGATCTGTCCATACAACCTGAAAAGCTTCTTCTTGTTTCCGGGATAGGGCAGGCAGGCAAAACACCCCACTTTTTAAAGTGTAACATGTTTCACTCCCTGCATGGTAGAGCGCTGCCTCTGGCTACAGGCGCAAAAATAGCAAACAATGATTTAACCATAGTAGTAAATTCCGGTGATGGTGACTGCTATGGAGAGGGCGGCAACCATTTTATCAGCGCGATAAGACGCAATATTGATCTGACACTTCTGGTTCACGACAATAAAGTTTACGGACTTACAAAGGGTCAGGCATCACCTACAACAGACCCGGGCATAGTGACAAAGCATCAACCCCATGGCGTAATAATGGAACCTTTTAATCCTCTGGCTGTGGCGCTTTCCCTGGGAGCCGGGTTTGTTGCGCGTGGTTTTTCCGGAAATAAAAAACAACTCGCCGACTTGATCGCGGAAGGGATACAATATAAGGGCTTTGCCCTGATAAATATTTTACAGCCCTGTGTTTCTTTCAACCGCATCAATACATATGGCTGGTACAATAAGAGGGTCTATGATCTCAAGGCTGAAAACCATATTGTGGATGACTTTCAAAATGCAATGAACCTGGCCTTCCAGTGGGAGGATAGAATTCCCACCGGAATTATATATAAGAAGAAAAAGGCTTCATACACAGACAGGATCAATGTGTTAAAAAACGGTCCAATGATCGAACAAGAATATAGTCCCGAAAAAATTACATCAGTACTTGCAAGACTATAGCTGAAAGGCTAAAAACATATATTCATTATGCTATTGATCAGACAGCTTGGTACAAATAGACAAAAGGAGTAATCTTATGGATGAGTGCAGACCAATTCTGAATACAGGCTTGAGAGGGTTTACCGTTGCGACTACTAAAATCAGCGACGTAGATGGCAAAGCCGGTAAACTGCTATACAGGGGATATCTTGCAAAAGACCTTGCTCATGGAACCAGTTTTGAAGAAGTTATATTTCTTCTTCTCTATGAGAGGCTGCCTGATAAAAAAGAATTGGCAGACATTAAAGCTCTTATAGCAAATGAAATGCGGGTGCCGCAAGTCGTGTTGCAAGCTCTGGAATTGAGCCCCAAAAATGCCCTGCCAATGGATATTTTACAAGCAGGTGTTGCAATGCTTGCCCAACATGACCCTGATGTAACTGAATATTCGCGAGAGGCTGCTTTGCGCATGGGGCTTCGCCTGATCGCAAAAATGCCTACCATTGTGACGGCCTGGAATAGAATTCGGGAAGGGAAATCTCCTGTAGCGCCTGATCCTGAACTGGGTCACGCGGCAAACTTTTTATATATGTTAACCAATGAAAAGCCAGACGATGACATCACTGCGTTTTTTAATGCAGGCCTTGTGCTTCATGCAGAACATTCTTTTAATGCATCAACTTTTTCAGCCAGGCAAGTGGCATCTACAAGAGCCCATATGTATTCGGCGATAACTGCGGGTATAGGGTCTCTCTCCGGCGAACTGCACGGTGGTGCAAATACACGTGTGATGCAGATGTTGATGGAAATCGACTCAACTGATAAAGTTGATGGCTATGTTAACAATATTCTTAAAACCGGTGGAAAAATAATGGGGCTTGGCCATGCCGTATATCAGACTGACGACCCAAGGGCTTATATCCTTGCACCCATGTCCAAACAGATGGGTGAAAGAACCGGAAACCCTAAATGGTATGAGCTGTCGGAACTGCTTGAACAAAAGGGAAAAGAAGCCTTTAAACGAGAAAAGGGAAAAGAAATCTATGTGAATGTCGATTTTTACAGTGCCTCACTTTATTACTATATGGGTATCCCAATAGATCTTTTTACACCTGTTTTTGCTGTGTCCAGGATTGCAGGCTGGACAGCACATGTAATTGAAGAGCAATTTGGTGGTGCTGCCCCAAAGCCCGTACTTTACAGGCCCGATGCGGAATATGTGGGTGACTATTGTGGACCTGATGAATGTTCTTTTGTGCCGCTCGATGATCGATAAGACACTTTCTTCTTACTTTGTATGCGGGAAACACCGCAATACAAAATTGGCTATTCTGACAGTATGCTTGCCGTAGCAAGGAAAAGATCAGAATCACGAAGCACACCAACAACCTTATGGTTTTCAAAAACAGGAATCACCGTAATCTTGTTTTTATGCATTAATTTGAGCGCATCTAGAAGGCTTGCAGCGGAATCAATTTTACCTTTGATTTTTAACATGATATCAGCTACTTTTGTTTCCGTATTTTTCAATACTCTTTTCTTAAACCCTGCCCTGGCTTCATCCAGATCAGAAGCATTAGCCTCGGCAAAGGCAACGGAAACACTTAGTGCCGCCAGTTTGTCACTCAATTTACCGGCTATTTCAGGAATCAGAACTTTTAAAATAGATTGAAAATCAAGAATCCCGACAAGTTTTCCGTTTGAATCCAAGACCAGGCTGGTACGGTGACCGGCTTCGGTGCAAGTTCCGGCCTCTATCTCACAGTAAATTTTTCTCATATCAAGCACTGCGTTTTTCAGAGTTTTTTCCGGAGATGTGACAGCATAATCATTAATGGGTATCATTAAATCTTTTACTTTTTTTTCAAAAAACATTTTTCCTCCTTTACATTGGTAAAAGAAATTTTTAGGATACAAACTCGCTTTCTGTCAAGACAAATTTTCTGGAACCATATGCTTGAATTGGGGCGCATGCATCTTATAGGCTAAAGTTTATGCAATATCAAAAAGAAAATAAAACAGACCTGAAAATAATATACGATAAATATAACAAGCGTAAATATGTACACCCGGACCCACTGGAATTTCTTTATTCTTACAAAGACATCAGGGACCGTGAGATTGCAGGCATGATTGCGTCTTCAATAGCCTATGGCAGGGTTGCCCAGATTCTAAAAAGTGTCTCATGGGTACTGGATGCAATAGAGAATTCCCCTTATTCTTTTCTTCAGAATGAAACATATAAAACCCTTTCTGATAAATTTTTAGGCTTCAAACATCGGTTTGCCACAGGAGAGCACCTTGCAGCTCTGCTTTTTGGTGCAAAAAAGGTGATCAGACGATTTGGTTCCCTTAATGAATGCTTTATATCAGGAATGACTGAAGATGATGAAAACATAATCCCTGCCATGACATTTCTTGTAAATCAGCTCACATCAAAAAATTACAGCTTTGGACATCTTTTGGCTAACCCTGATAAAGGAAGTGCATGCAAAAGAATGAATCTTTTTCTCAGATGGATGGTAAGAAAAGATAGTGTGGATCCTGGCGGGTGGAAGGGAATAGATAAATCGCAACTGATTATACCTCTTGATACTCACATGCATAAAATCGGTCTTTCTTTTGGGTTTACTTCACGAAAACAGGCAAACATGAAAACAGCCATTGAAATAACAGAAGGGTTTAAAATATTTTCCCCAAAAGACCCTGTAAAATATGATTTTGCACTGACAAGATTTGGAATCAGAGATGATATGGATATTGAAACTTTATTTTCAAGGTAACAAAAAAACTTTTTACTTTTCTTCCCACCAGCCTTTTGTGAGATGTATGGTTGAGTTGAGGCGCTCGCCAAATTAGTATTCCTGTGTTATATTGGAAGAATGAATGCAGGGAATGATACAAATAGAACATTTTCAGGCCTTCCCTGGCCTGAACTTATTCCGGGTAAGCTGACTAAGCGATACAAAAGGTTCCTTGCAGATGTGGAGCTTGAAGACGGTCGAACCGTAACAGCTCATTGCCCAAATTCAGGTTCGATGAAAACGTGCTCGGAACCCGGACAGACAGTTTACATCTCATATCATAATAACCCGAAACGAAAGCTTAAATACACATGGGAACTGATCGAAATGCCTGACTCCCTTGTCGGTGTAAACACAATGGTTCCTAATCGTCTTGTGTATAAATCGATTCAGGCCGGCAAGGTAGAAGAACTCACCGGATATGACAATATTGTTCCGGAGGTTAAGACCAGCAAAGGCACCAGGCTAGATCTTCTTCTTTCAAATAGAGAAAACAACCGGTGTTATGTGGAGATAAAAAACTGTACTCTTGTAAAAGATAAAATTGCATTTTTTCCGGATGCGGTAACGACAAGAGGGCTCAAACATCTCGTCGAACTTCAAAATCTCTATGCGACCAACTGCAGGTCTGTGATTTTTTATCTTGTACAGAGAATGGATGCCTGCCTTTTTAAACCCGCAGCCCATATAGATGATGCTTATGCACGGGAACTTATGAAAGCTGAAAAAAATGGTGTTGAAATTCTCGTTTATGATGTTGTCATCGATCTTGAAAAAATCCTTTTAGGAAAGAAACTCCCTTACAGGTTATAATCAAGCCTGTAATTCATAAAAAAAATATCAATACCTTTTTCACCACAACATCGATTTTTTAACCTGCAATTTTAACACGATTTTTCATTTCCTAATCCGCTACTGTGCTATTGGAATCCTGATACATTTGTGTATCAGATAATTTTTTATGGCACTATCCAATATTTACAATAAAAACACACTGATATATATTGCATGTTATTTTTTCATCAATTGGCAATGAAAATTAAAACCCCCCATTGAGTTACCTGATGATAACTACTATTTTTTCATAATAACAAGTTGGCTATAGCAGACTGAATTAATAAGCGTTAATTTTTTTGTTAAAAGACCCGACCGTTTTGGCACAGCTATTGTATTGCATACTTATAAATTACATAAAACTTCTATTAACTGTTTGTCTAATAGCTTTTAA
>JAFDJC010000214.1 GCA_019307665.1 Deltaproteobacteria bacterium
TTTGCGTTATAGCTTACGTCCAGCTGCGGCCAGAAAGGACTGCTGCTGGCCCGCTGATCTTCCTTTTGCTGTTGAACCGCCAATCTGTATTTTTCTATGATTTTTCTATTGGCAATACCTGCATCCTGAAGCTCCGCAAGCGACATGGACCATGCGCTTTCCGTATGCAACAGCAACAGGGTTATTACCAGTGGAAGTATTTTACTGTAGCTCAATCGTTTAAGTATTTGCATCATTCTTTCTGCTCCGTTCATAACCTATAAAGAAGGACAGGAGGGCTGGAATCAAAAAAACAGTGAAAAGGGTTGAAACCGCAAGCCCGCCCAATATAACACTGCCAAGGCCTCTGTAAAGCTCACTTCCGGCCCCGGTGGAAAGGACCAGTGGAAGCATTCCGAAAATACTGGTGGTCGTGCTCATAAAAATGGGTTTGATCCGTGTGCGTACGGATTCCACCACAGCATCGATGCCCACCATGTTGTTGAACCTGACATTGTTAAGGGACTGGTGTACAATCAGAATTGCATTATTGACAACTGTTCCGACAAGAATGATAAACCCAAGCATGTTCACAATATCAAGCGGCTGAGGCGCGATGAATGTATCTACCAGCCGGATGCCTATCAATCCTCCGGCTGCTGCCAGCGGAACGGAAAACATAATAAAAAATGGATAAAAGAAATTTTCAAACAAGGCCGACATTAAAAGATAGACAATAATGGCCGCCAGAATAAGGTTCCACTTGATGGTAGAAAGAGCTTCCGCTAATTTGTCCGCATTTCCGCCAACACTAACAACTACATCTTTCAGTTGGCCGTTTTCTTTGAGAGGATGAATAATATTGTTTTCTATTGTTTCCATTGCCTTCTGGAGCGGAAGATCAGTTGGCGGAGTCACCTCCAATTTGATATTTCGCTTTCTTTCAAGATGATCAATTTGCGTCATGCCCTGGCCATAACTCATGTCGGCGATATCCTTGATACGGACAAGTTTTCCGAATCGTGTGGATATGGAAGTGTTGGCGATGTCCTCCGGAGTTTGGATATCCCCGGCATCACTTCGAAGCACAAGGTCAATTTTTTTGGCCTGCTCAGGTTTAAATTCACCTACTTTGCGACCATCCATCATCACATCAATCAGAATGCCGAGTTCGTCTTCGGTGATTCCGTTTGCCAGAAGCTTGGAACGGTTCGGGTAAAAATTGGCCTCCGGGTATGAATTTTCCAGGGACGGCACCGGTCTGACCTGGGCATCCGCAATATTCTTCTTAATACTCCCGAACAGCATTCGGGCCACATCAATTAGCCGGTTGATATCTTCCCCTGAAATGTTTACATCCACTGTTCGGCCGCGACCGACTCTATTTTGAAAAATCCCCGCCTGGGTGCTGACGCCGAAAATACCGGGTATGGAATTGATAATTCTTGTAAACAGCGGCATCATTTTTCTTGCCTCTGTCTCATGGGCGCTGATGGCACCGAAAAGGGTAATGCGATCGGCGGCAACAAAGAACATATTTTTAATTTTGGGTATACCGTCTTTATAGTCTTCTTCAAAGTAAGGCTTGGTGCTGCGAAAAATGAAATTGCCGATGGCTTCCCGTTTTTCCATGGAATATCCCGGAGGCGGAATCATGATATTCAGGATCAGATTTCTGTTTCCCTGGGGAAGGTATTCAGCCTTGGGTATCAACAGGGCAGCCACGGTCGCTGATATTCCGACAAGAAGAAGAATAGTGATGACCCTTGAACGAACGCTTTTCAAGGTTCTTGCTGAAATGGCCATGATCATATTAGATGCTTTGTTTCCGACAGCATCGATTGTTCCTGTCCGTTGTTTCTTTTTTTTTGCAAACCGATAGAGTTGATTGGCAAGGGTGGGGATAACCGATACGGATACAATCAGACTCAAAAGAATAGCAAATGTAATGGCAATGGCGATATCCTTGAACAATTGTCCGGATTCTTCCTGCATAAAAATGATTGGCAGGAATACAGCTATCGTGGTTGTAGTGGATGCCAGTACGGCTCCCCAGACTTCTTGAGCCCCATCATAGGCGGACTGAAAGGGGCCTTTTCCCATCCCGCGGTGGCGGTCAATATTTTCCAGCACCACAATTGCGTTATCCACCAGCATTCCGACGGCAAACGAGATGCCCGCCAGGCTGACAACGTTTAAACTTCGTTGCATTACCCACATAAAAATAAATGTGCCGATAATGGATATGGGAATCGCGATGGCTACGGCCAGGGTTGAGCTGATGCTTCTCAGGAAAATAAAAAGGACGCATACGGCCAGCATGCCGCCGATCAGAACATTTTTCTGAACCAGGCCTATGGCGGTGTTAATATAGGGCGTCTGTTCATATACAATTTCAAAGTAAAGTTGATGATCTTTTAGAATTGTTTCATTCACCTGATCCACGACGATTTTCATTCGCTTGGTGAGTTCAACAACATTGGCGCCTTGTTCTTTTCTGACACCCACAACGATCATGGGCGACCCGTTATGCATGACCGATACATCTTTTGGCGCGTAACCGATGCGGGTTTGGGCGACATCTTTTAAATAAATCCTTCGTATGCCGTCGTCCCTCAGAACCACATTTAAGGGATCGCTAACTTCCTGATATTGGCTCACCATCCGAACACGGTAGTTTTTCTTTTCAAGACCCAGGATACCGGCGGAAACGTTGGTGTTGGAAGTGGCCAGCCGTCGGGCGACTTCCGTCATGCTCAGGTTATACTGGGCCAGTTTTTGGGGAGAGATGACAACTTCCAGTTGTTTTTCAGAACCGCCAAACACAAAAAGTGATCCAACACCGGGCACCCGCTCAAGATATTGCCGAACGTCATTTTCGAACATGGTTCGGTAAGTATCCACCTTGGCAGGGTCTCCGCTCTTGGTTTTCATCACCATCCAGATTACCGGTGAGCTTTGTGATCCGGATGCGTCGATGACCGGTTTTTCAACATTTTCCGGATAGCTTCTTACTTCGTTCAGTTTGTTTGAAACCCTGAGGAGCGCGGCATCCGTATCGGTTCCAACTTCAAAAGTCAGGTTGATTTCAGCCCGGCTGTTGTAGCTCGAGCTTTCCATGCTCGTCAGCCTTTGAATGCCTTTGAGAACCGCTTCTTGTTCCTCCACGATATCTTTTTCTACTTCATAGGGCGTTGCTCCCTGCCAGGCTGTTGTAACCGTAATCTGCGGCTGTTCGACATCAGGCGTGAGCTGTACAGGCAGGCGCATAATTCCGATTAATCCAAAGAGAACCACCAGGATAACGCCAACGATAATCGTAACAGGTTTTGTAATCGAAAATTTTATGATATCCATAATAATCAGTCTTTGCTGTTTTTATCTATAATTTCCACTTCCTGATCCGGTTTCAAACGATCATTCCCGTCTACGACCAAAGGCATCCCCGGAACAATATATGGATTGTCCACGCCAAGGTATTCACCATCATATACAACAATATTAATGGGAAGAACAGTCGCCTTGCCTTCTTTGATCGTGTAGACCAGGTCTTTTCCCTGGTAACGGATGAGCGCGTCACGTTTGATCATTCGCAATTTCATTTGATCGCTCACAGGCACATGAACCGATGCAGACATGTTCTGTATGGCGGATTGAAAATAGGGGACGCTGATTTTTATCTGAAATGTTTTGGTGGCGATGTCCGCAACAGGTGTAATTTGTTGGACAGTGCCTTTAAATTCTTTGCTGACCGCATTTATGGATAAAAAGATATTGCTGCCGGGGTGAATAAACCGGATTAAATCTTCGGACACTGCCACGTTAACTACCATGTCGGCAGTTGAACCCAGTGAGCAGACGGGTGTTCCCGGAGAAACCCACTCCCCTTCATTCTTAAATTTTTGCAGGATAATGCCGTCAAAAGGGGCACGAATGCTGCTTTTTTTCATTTCAAGCTGGAACTTATCGATTTGCAGCTGGATCATTTCATGATGCGTCTGGAGCTCGCGTAAACGATCAGCCAGATCATCGTAAGCTTTTTCTGTGGCGGCTTCTTCTTTATAAAGCATCTCAAATCGATTCAGATTTTTTTCAGCATTTTGAATTTTGATGGAAACCCCTTCTTTTTCTTTTGACCGGATATCGATGCTTTGCTGAATAAACTCTGAGTTCAGCCTGACAAGTATGTCTCCTTTTTTAATCTGCATTCCTTCTTTAAAAGACACCTTTTCAATCAGACCCGCTATTTCCGGTGATATTCCGGAGAGTTTGTCGAACTCCAAAACACCAACCATCTGGTTTGTTTTGAAAATTTCTTTTTCAAACACCTTTGCCACAACAACTTTGGAAGGCGGCTGGGCAAACGCTGAAATCGTGCTCAAGCAAAAAACCATTATTGCCGGTATGACTCTCATGTTTCACCTCGTGTAAAATGTCATTTTTCAATTCAAATAAAAATCTTTGCATTTTCAATATAGAATATCAAACATATTTTTTTAACCAGACAGTCTTTTTCTTTTGTGATATATATTGCCGCATTTCAGAGCTTGAAAAAATATCTGAATCATGTTTTTATTCGATGGAAACCTTTTTGAAATAAGGGAGGCATATCATGACCCACGAAGATGCAGGACATTATGCTGCAAAGCATGAACCGGGAGTTAAAGCGGATTCAAAAATCGTTGATGCTATCAAGGAAAAAATGTCAGATGGGAAAATTACCTGCGCTGCAATGCATGGGATTGCCAAAATGCTTAGCGTATCTCCAGCTGAAGTCGGAAAAACTGCTGATCTACTGGAAGTGCGATTGCTTAAATGTCAACTTGGGTTGTTCGGATATTCGCCTGAAAGGAAAATTGTAAAGCCCGCGGAGAATGTATCTTCCGAGATTTCAAGAGCTATTCGAGAGTCGATTGAAAACCAGCGTATTTCATGCCTTTCATGTTGGGAAATAGCGGAAAAATCAGGCTGCGGTAAAATGGATATCTCGGCTGCCTGTGAAGAACTGGGAGTCAAGATTTCTCCCTGTCAGCTTGGAGCGTTCTGATCAGTTGAGAATTACGCCACACCAATACAAATAAAAGAGGCCCCCATGTGTGATACTTTTGTGGCGCTACCCGATACAACAGGCGACGGCACCGTCATTTTCGGAAAAAACAGCGACCGGGAACCCAATGAAGCCCAAGCCCTGGAATTTTATCCTGGCCGGACATATTCTGAAACAACAGACCAGGTGTCATGCACTTATATTAAAATTCCCCAGGTGAAGGAGACCCATGCCGTGCTCCTGGGCCGGCCCTTCTGGATGTGGGGCGCTGAGATGGGTGCAAATGACAGAGGTGTAGTGATCGGCAACGAAGCCGTGTTCACCAAGATGCCTTATTCAAAAAAGGATGTGCTTACCGGCATGGATCTTCTACGGCTCGCACTCGAACGGTCTGCTACCGCAGAACAGGCACTTGAAACCATTGTCCAGCTAATGTCTGATCACGGTCAGGGCGGGTTATGCGGATATAAAGACAAAAAGCTGGTTTACCACAACAGTTATATAATCGCGGACTCTAAAGGAGCCTGGGTTCTCGAAACCGCGGGCCACCTATGGGCCGCGCTTGAGGTGAAGAATTTTTATTCCATCAGCAATGGTTTGACCATTGGAG
>JAFDJC010000428.1 GCA_019307665.1 Deltaproteobacteria bacterium
CTGAAACACCTTTTGCAGACCATATCACACTGCCATCCGGATCTGTTAATTTCAAATCGACTGCAACTTGCACCCGTCTTTCAAGTGGAGTGTGTGATCCTTTACGGGAAATTGTTCTGGTAAGCATGTTTTTAATAACGCCGGTAAGGATCGCATCAGCTTTGTCGCTGCTTGTTAAAACGACCTTTCTATCCCTTGTGAATTCATATATAAAATCATTTGTAAATACACTCTCCACTCCGGTTTCACCTGTACGGTTTTCAAGAATCTTTATGAAAAGCGACTTTACATTGGATGGCAAATTCCCTTCACCGGCAAACCGATATCCGCAGGCAGAAAAAATTATCCCTAAAAAAATGATTGTCCAAAAAAAATTTCTGTTAAAAAACAAGGTTCCTCCAGCTGTTGAATTCATCCGCTAAACCACGATATTCACAAGCTTCTTCTTAACAACAATAACTTTTTTAATAGGTTTGTCATTTATGAATTTTTGAACACGTTCGTCTGAAAGGGCCAGCTCTTTGATGGTATTATCGTCTGCATCCGCATCTACATTGAACCTGCTCCTGAGTTTGCCATTGACCTGCACCACGATTAAAAGATCATCTTTTATTAGGGCATCTTCACTGTATGACGGCCATGGTGCCAGCAGAACGCTGGAATCATATCCTATGGCCTCCCAGAGTTCTTCGGCAAAATGCGGAACAATTGGCGATAAGAGGAGTATAACAGATTCCATGGCAAGTCGCATGACCCCTCTCGTTTGAGGGTCATTTTCCTCGGGATCTTCTTGAATAGATCACGGATTCTACCTTTCAGATGATCTGGGCTTTTGTCAAAAGGGGGGTCTTCCTTAATCGAATCGATCCAGTTTGAGGCAAGGCGCCAAACGCGGTTCAAAAAGCGATATCCACCTTCAACACCTTGCTCGCTCCATTCAAGATCCCTCTCCGGCGGGGCAGCAAAAAGGCAAAATAATCTCGTTGTGTCCGCACCGTATTTTTCCAGAAGTATATTCGGATCGACAACGTTCTTTTTCGACTTGGACATTTTTTCAACACGGCCCTCAGTAATGGCTTGACCGCATTTTTTGCATTGCCGGTCCGCGCCGCTCACTTCCATCTCCTCTGGAAGAAGAAGGCCGTGTTCCGGACAGGAAGCGGTTTCTTTGCAGACCATTCCCTGGGTTAGAAGCCGGGTAAAAGGCTCTTTGTATTTGACAAGCCCTAGGTCATACAGCACACGTGTATAATATCTTGAATAAAGAAGATGTAAAATAGCATGCTCAACACCACCAATATATTGATCTACAGGCATCCAGTAATCTACGGCCTTAATATCAAACATACCGCCGTCATAATTCGGGCTGCAATATCTTTCATAATACCATGAAGATTCAACAAATGTGTCCATTGTATCGGTTTCTCTTTTGGCTTCCTGACTGCCGCAAGAAGGACACGATGCCTTCATAAAATAATCGAGGGTTGAAAGTGGTGACCTTCCGCCTTCCAGAAGATCAGCATCTTCGGGAAGCAAAATCGGAAGATCTTCTTCCGGAACGGGAACGACGCCGCACGTTTTGCAATGAATCATTGGAATAGGTGCTCCCCAGTACCGCTGTCTGGAAATACCCCAGTCCCTTAACCTGAAACTTTCCGTTTTTTTCCCCATTCCATTTTTCTCTAAAAAAGAAGCTATCTCGTCAAGCGCCTTGACGCTATCCATACCATCAAACTGACCGGAATTGACCATAATGCCTTCACCGGCAAAAGCTTCGGCCATGGTGGCAGAATCGAGATCGTCGTCATAGGGCTTCACAACCACCACGATGTCCAGACCGTACTTTTTGGCAAATTCAAAATCTCGCTGATCATGTGCGGGAACGGACATAACAGCACCGGTGCCATACTCCATGAGGGCAAAGTTGGCAGTATAGATCGGCATTTGCCCACCGCTTAAGGGGTTGATGCAATAGGCGCCAATAAAGACGCCCTCCTTTTCATAACTTTCCACCGTTCTGATCGAACGGTCCTGCATGGACATACGCTCGATGAACTCGTAAACTTCGTCTTCCTGCTGAGTCCCTTTTGACAGCTTAGTTACCAGTGGATGCTCCGGTGCAAGGCACATGAAAGTTGCCCCGCAAACCGTATCCTGTCTGGTTGTAAATACCGGTATTTGCTCATCGTTATTTTCAATGGGAAACAGGATTTCTGCACCAATACTCTTTCCGATCCAGTTTTTCTGCATGGTGATGACTTTATCAGGCCATCCGGGAAGCTTGTCGCAATATGCAAGTAGGTCATCTGCATGTTCGGTAATACGGAAAAACCATTGCCATAGCTTCTTCTGTCGAACCTGTTTGCCGCAGCGCCAGCACATGCCGGCTTCCACCTGTTCATTGGCAAGAACCGTCTGGCAA
>JAFDJC010000215.1 GCA_019307665.1 Deltaproteobacteria bacterium
TGAGTCCTTTGTTAAAAAGGTTAAAACCCTTGGCGAGCGAATGCAGGCCTTGGGAGTTATTGAGAAACAGCCGAATTATAAAAAACTCTTTGATTTATCTTTTGTGAAGAAGGTTAGAGAAAGTGGGGACTTGTAGGCTTGAACTCGGGGGTAAGAATGATAAAAGAGAAAAATACGAAACTTCACAATTCCGTGTTTCAAATCTTACCCTGGATCATCCCCGCGGTGTTCGTGGCTTTATGGATCATCGTTAGTGAAACCGGATTTATACCCACATATCTGCTGCCCCACCCTGTAGAGGTTGGTAAGGCTGGTTACACATATATTTTTGACAATCCTGGTGATGCCCCATTCGCGGGCCGATTCCTGAACGATGCCGGGGCAAGCCTCATGAGGGTTGGAAGTGGATTTGCTCTTGCAGTCTTTTTTGGGCTTCCTTTGGGGGTTGTTTCAGGACGACTCTCTCTTGTCCGGAAGCTCATGAGCACTACCATCAATGCTTTGAGAGCAGTTCCGGGAATAAGCTGGTTGCCGCTGGCCATGATCTGGTTCGGGATTGGGATCAAGACAACGATTTTTCTGGTAGCATTGGCAGCTTTCTTTCCTATTTACCTAAATGCCGCGGCAGGAGCCAGGCAGATCAATCCACTTCTTCTCCAGGCAGGAGCAATGATGGGGGTAAACAGGCTGCGTGGCACCTTTTCTATCCTTCTACCGGGCGCCATGCCACAAATAATGACCGGGCTACGCCTGGGTCTGGGTATTTCATGGGCCTACCTTGTCCTGGGTGAACTGACAGGCGTTCCAAATGGTCTTGGCGCGGTCATCATGGATGCCCGCATGTTGGGTCGCATCGACATTATTGTGGTTGGAATCATCATCATCGCAGTCATGGGGAGAGCTAGTGATCAACTCTTAAAGACCTCAATGAGATTTTGTTTCAAAAGTGCAAGGAGAATGTCATGAAATCCAACCTGGCACCCATCTCTAAAGCGCGCCCAAGGATACGGGAATCAATTCTTGACATTAACAGTCTAAGGAAGGTCTTTCATATTGATGGGTCTTCCCTTACCGTATTGGATGAAATTGACTTCAGCGTCAATAAGGGGGAGATGATCTGTATCCTGGGCCGCAGTGGGTGCGGCAAATCAACGCTCTTAAAAATGCTGGCCGGCTTTTTGTCTCCCAGCTCGGGTGAGATACTCTTGAACGGCAAACCCGTGGCAGATCCAGGACCTGACCGTTGTGTGGTTTTCCAGGAGGACACACTGTTCCCATGGTTGACGGTAAAGGAAAATATCGCCTTTGGTCTAAAAGGCCGAACAAGAAACAAAAAAGCCTTTGACGAGGAGGTGGAGCGTTTCCTTTCCCTTGTGGGATTGAGTGAGTTCAGAAACTACCTCCCACGGGAGATCTCCGGAGGCATGAAACAACGGGTGGCTCTGGCGAGAGTGCTTATTCTTAAACCCGAAGTGCTGCTCATGGACGAACCCTTTGCATCTCTGGATGCACAAACCCGGGAGGAAATGCAAAATTTCCTTCTCTCACTCTGGGAAAACCTTTCCCATACTATCATTTTTGTGACACACGATGTAACCGAGGCGGTGACCCTGGCGGATAGAATTCTTGTTATGAATAAGGACCCGGGACGCATCCGTGAAGAGATTCGGGTTGATCTTTCCCGACCCAGAAAAAGAGAAAAGAGTGATTTTCTCTTTTTCAGCAGTAAGCTATACGAAGGCCTTCGTGAGTAAATGGCAGCGAACAAACAGACCATTATAATAGAGTCCAATGCTGCATGTCCGGCGTTCAAAGGAGCAGAAATATTTTTCAAAGCCGCCTGAGACATATCTGTACCATTAGGAATTTTTGCTGGTCAATAATAGAATCGGAAATTATTGTAATAAGCAAATCATGTATCTTTTCAGGCTTATACAACTTAAAGATTTATTGGCATGAAACTTGATATGCTATTTATATGATATATGGGTGATACGATATATGGGCAGATAGTTAATGTTAAAAAATTAACCCCTTTTCTTTTTGTGTTTATTTATCAAAGTAGAGAAAGGAGCCGAATATGAATGGAAAGCTTTCTAAAATTGCTCTGGTGGCAGTTATCACGTTACTCGCTTATGTTTTCTATGCATATGACCTGAAGCAATATCTGACACTTGAATACCTAAAATCCCAAAAACAGGCTTTTGAAACTTTCTATGCAGCCAATAGGTTAGCAACACCGGCAATATACATGGCTGTCTATATTATCGTTACAGCTCTTTCGCTTCCCGGAGCTGCAGTGATGACACTGGCCGGGGGCGCTCTTTTTGGTCTCTGGACCGGAACCATTCTTGTCTCCTTTGCCAGCTCAATTGGCGCTACCCTTGCGTTTATCGCTTCACGTTTTTTATTACGGGATTATGTTCAAAAAAAATTCGGAGAAAAGCTGAAAGCGATTAACAGGGGAATAGAAAAAGACGGCTCTTTTTACTTGTTTACTTTAAGGCTGGTTCCAATTTTTCCTTTTTTTGTAATAAATCTGGTTATGGGCCTTACACCGATCAAAACCATCACCTTTTATGCTGTCAGCCAGATAGGCATGCTTGCCGGTACTTTTGTCTATGTCAATGCAGGTACACAGCTAAGCAGAATTGAATCGCTAAAAGGGATTCTTTCACCAGGGCTGTTATTCTCATTCGCTCTTTTGGGACTGTTTCCTTTAATCGCAAAAAAGGTTGTGACTACGGTGAAAGCCAGAAAAGTTATGAAAAAGTTTAAAAAACCGAAAAAGTTCGATTACAACCTCGTTGTTATAGGTGCCGGATCGGCAGGACTGGTAACTTCCTATATTGCAGCAGTGGTAAGGGCCAAAGTCGCCCTTATTGAAAAGCATAAAATGGGAGGTGACTGTCTCAATACCGGGTGTGTGCCCAGCAAAGCCCTGATTCGTTCAGCCAAGATGATTTCTTACGCGTCCCGTGCCGAAGAATTCGGTTTCCGGTCAGGACGGTTTGATTTTGATTTCCAAGATGTTATGGAGAGGGTTCACAGCATCATTAAGAAAGTAGAACCCCACGACTCGGTGGAGCGTTACACGGGACATGGCGTCGATGTGATCGAGGGAGCGGCCCGTATAGTGTCCCCCTATGAAATTAAAGTTAACGGGAAGATTATCACAACGCGCAACATTGTCATAGCAACCGGCGCACAGCCGTTTGTTCCACCCATAAAAGGGCTTGGACAAATCCATTATTTGACATCCGACAATGTCTGGGAAATCAGAAAACTGCCTGGAAAACTGGTTGTCCTTGGTGGAGGTCCCATCGGTTGTGAATTGACCCAGGTGTTTTCAAGGCTGGGATCCAAAGTTACCCAGGTAGAAAGAAATCATGGTATTATGGGGCGTGAAGACTTGGAAATTGCTGCAATGATCAGAAAGAAGTTTGAGTCGGAAGGGGTCCGGGTGTTGACTGAGCATAGTGCCATGGAAGTGATTGTTGAAGGAGACCGGAAAATACTGGTGTGCGATCACAAGGGAGAAGAGATTCGCCTGGAATTTGATGAAATCCTTGTTGCGGTGGGGCGCATAGCCAATACAAAAGGATTCGGTCTTGAAGATATTGGCGTGGAAATCGCAAAAAACGGAACCATTGAAAAAGATGAATTTTTAAGGACAAATTTTCCTAACATATACTGCGCCGGTGATGTGGCTGGACCCTATCAGTTCACCCATACAGCTGCCCATCAGGCATGGTATGCTTCAGTAAACGCGCTTTTCGGAAGATTTAAAAAGTTTAAGGCCGACTATCGAGTCATCCCCTGGTCGACTTTTACAGACCCTGAAGTTGCCAGAGTTGGCCTGAACGAAAAAGATGCAAAAGAAAAAGGTGTCGAATATGAGGTAACTACTTACGAAATTGATGATCTTGATCGGGCCATTGCCGACTCTGAAGATCATGGAGTTGTAAAAGTGTTAACCGTGCCTGGAAAAGATAAAATTTTAGGCGTTACCATAGTGGGGACACACGCCAGTGACATTATTGCAGAATATATTCTGGCCATGAAACACGGACTTGGCCTAAACAAGATTCTGGGCACAATCCATATTTATCCCACTCTGGCTGAAGCCAATAAATTTGCTGCCGGCGAATGGAAGAAAGCCCACGCGCCTGAAAAAATTCTTCGATGGATTGGCAGGTATCACAAATGGATGAGAAGTTAGACGAGAAACACTAGGAGGTGCCATGAACGGTGCAGAGCTGTTTGTCCAATGTCTTGAAAATGAAGGGGTTGAATATATCTTTGGAATACCTGGTGAGGAAAATCTTGATTTTCTTGAAGCCCTGCGCACTTCATCTATTAAGCTGATTCTGACGCGCCATGAGCAGGCCGCAGGCTTTATGGCGGCAACTTTTGGACGATTAACCGGAAAGCCCGGCGTTTGCCTGTCTACACTGGGACCGGGTGCGACCAATTTCGTTACGAGTTCTTCCTTTGCGCTTCTGGGGGGTATGCCGGTCCTCTTTATTACCGGCCAAAAGCCGATTAAAAAGAGCAAGCAGGGGCGTTTTCAAATTATCGATGTGGTCCGGATTATGGAGCCGATTACCAAATTTACACGGCAGATTGTAAATGCCAATAATATACCGTCCCTGGTTCGGGAAACATTTCGCCTGGCCATGGAAGAAAAACCCGGACCTGTTCATCTTGAGCTGCCGGAAGATATAGCGGCTGAGAACGCTGATGAAAAGCCGTATTCAGTCACTGAAATACACAGAACAGCGGCTGCAAAAAGTGCCATTATAAAGGCTTCTGAAATTATCAGCTCTGCCAGTCATCCTCTGCTGCTTATTGCAGCAGGCGCCAATCGAAAGGAGATCTGCCACGAACTGTACGAATTTATCGACAAGACCGGCATTTATTTTTTCAGCACCCAAATGGGTAAGGGCGTTTTAGATGAAAGGCATCCCAGATGTCTTGGGACTGCTGCACTTTCGGATCATGACTATCTTCATTGTGCTATCAGTAGCGCCGATGTCATTATTAACGTGGGCCACGATGTTGTAGAGAAACCACCGTTTTTCATGACGCCTGAAGGCTTCACCGTGATTCATATTAACTATTACAGTGCCAATGTTGATGCTGTCTATTTCCCCCAGCATGAGGTTGTAGGAGATATTGCTGAAACAATCAAAGAGCTGGCATCTGTCATCGAGCCTTGCACCTGCAACGATTTTAGTTATTTTGAACGTATTAAAATCGAAATCGAAACAAATGTATTTGCAGGTAATGACGATGACTCCTTCCCAGTCAAACCCCAGTATATTGTTTCGGAAATCCGAAAAATTATGCCGGGCGATGGCATTATCTCACTGGATAATGGGATGTTTAAGCTCTGGTTTGCCCGTAATTATAAGGCATATGAATCGAATACGGTTCTTCTCGATAATGCACTGGCGACTATGGGGGCAGGCCTGCCCGCTGCAATTGCCGCTAAGATTATTTATCCGGATCGAAAGATTGTGGCCATATGCGGTGACGGCGGGTTCATGATGAACTCCCAGGAATTGGAAACAGCTATACGCCTGGGGCTGAACTTAGTTGTTATCATTTTAAGGGACGATGCAAAGTCATATAATGCCACAGGGCACAGAATCACAAAGGCTTCTGAGCTGTCTCCCCTGACAGAGAAGTGTTTAGAGAGTCCCGGAGTGCATCTTATAGAGGTGCCGGTCGATTATATGGAAAATGAAAAAGTGTTCATTGACGAGTTAAAAAGCAAAACCTGTATATTGTAGAGGAAAAGAAATGGAAAAGATAAAAGTGACGAACCCCTATGATGGGACTTTGATAGAAGAAATAGAGCGGACCGGTGAATCCGAATCGTTTCAAATTTTGAAAAACGCTTACCAGCTTTTCAACGACAGGTCGAGGTGGCTGCCAACCTATCGTCGCATTGAGATTCTTGAAAAATCTGCGGCGATCATCAGGGACAGGTCATCATTACTTGCTATGGATGCGGCCAGGGAAGGCGGGAAACCGTTGATTGATTCAGTTATCGAAGTCGAACGTGCAGTCGAAGGCATAAAAGTGGCCATTAAAGAGCTGGGCCATTTCGGCGGCAGGGAGATTCCAATGAACCTGACGCTGTCTTCAGCCAACAGGATGGCCTACACGATGCGGGAACCCCGCGGTGTAGTGATGGCCATCAGTGCTTTTAATCATCCCTTTAACCTGATCATCCACCAGGTCATTCCGGCCATTGCCGTGGGATGTCCGGTTGTTGTCAAACCAGCTTCCGCCACACCTGTTTCATGTCGAAATCTCATTAACATTCTATACGAAGCAGGGCTTCCCGAAGAGTGGTGCCGGATGATATTATGTGAAAACAAGGTTGCTGAAAAAATGGTTGCAGATCCGATGATTTCTTTTTTAACCTTCATCGGCTCTGCCAAAGTCGGCTGGCATTTACGCTCAAAATTGCCACCCGGAGCTTCATGTACACTGGAACATGGTGGTGCGGCGCCGGTAATTTTTGATGAGACTGCGGATATGGATGAAGCCCTTCCTTTGCTTGTAAAAGGCGGATATTACCATGCAGGTCAGGTTTGCGTCTCTGTCCAGCGTGTATTTGTACATGAATCGATTGTTGAAGAATTCGCAGCCAAAATGACGGCAATGGCTAAAAAACTGATGGTAGGCGATCCCCTTGATGAGAAAACCGAAGTCGGGCCATTGATCAGTTCGGCTGAAGTGGACCGGGTGCATGACTGGGTGATGGATGCAAAACAAAAAGGTGCAACCATACTGTGCGGCGGCCATAAAATATCCGACACATGCTATGCGCCAACCGTATTGCTGAATCCCGATGATGAAGCGCTTGTTTCCCGGAAGGAAATTTTCGGGCCGGTGATTGTGGTCTATGGCTATAACGATAAAGATGAAGCATTAAAAAGAGCCAACCAGCTGAACTTCTCATTTCAGTCAGCGGTTTTTACAAAAGATCTGGAGTTTGCCCTTTATGCAGCCAAAAGGCTTGACGCCATGGCTGTTTTAATAAACGACCATACCGCCTTCAGGGTGGACTGGATGCCCTTTGGCGGCAGCAAAGAATCAGGCCTGGGTGTCGGAGGGATCGGCCCCTCCATGCATGAGATGAGTCTTGAAAAATTGCTGGTCATAAAATCCAGTATGCTTTAGCAAAAAAACAGAACAGACTTGTTAAGGAGGCGCAGAATGAAAATAAATAGAATGACAATAACAGCAACCCTCTTTTTAATGTTGATATCAATGGTCAGCGCCATCAATGTCAAAAAAGTTCAGGCTGCGTCGTCAGATTACACACCAAACCACACAATAGATCACACAATTTTTGACAAACTTCTTAACCAATATGTGGTAAATGGTGTTGTCGACTATAAGGGATTGAAAAAAGAAGAAGCCACCCTGGACAGATATCTTACTATGTTGGAAATCGTGAAACCGGACAGTCTGTCCCGTAACGATCGATTTGCCTTTTATATCAACGTATATAATGCCTGGACCATTAAGCTGATTCTAACAGGATATCCGGATATTGAATCTATAAAAGATATGGGTAGTCTGTTTAAAAGTCCCTGGAAAAAGAAAATTGTCCGTTTAAATGGAGATGTGGTGACTCTGGATTATATTGAACATGAGATTTTAAGGCCTGATTTCAAGGACTCCCGGGTTCATTTTGCTATAAACTGTGCTGCAAAATCATGTCCGCCACTGCGTTCAGAAGCTTATCAGGGAAGTAGTCTGGATTATCAGCTTGATGATTCAACAAGTTCATTTATTAACGATCCCCAAATGAATTACCTTAAAGGGGAAAAACTTTATATCAGTAAAATATTTGACTGGTTTGAAGAGGATTTTAATGGCGTCCACCGGTTTTTTCTTCAATATGCCCGGGGGAATTTAAAAAAAGAACTTATACGGATAGGGGATAAGGTGCGCATAAAACATCTTGATTATGACTGGGATCTTAACGGGTCCTGATTTTCTGTCGCACTGCATCACCGTAAATATAACTTTAATTTGGAGGAATCGCTATGAATACTCAAGAACTGCTCAAGCCTTTTAATATGAAAGAATTAACAATACCGACTAGAATTGTTATGGCACCCATGACTCGCAATTTTGCTAAAGACAATATCCCAGGATCGGATGTTGCCGCATATTATCGCAGGCGTGCTGAAAATAAAGTAGGATTAATTATAACAGAAGGCACCGTTGTTGAACCGCGTACCGGTCATGGGTATCCCAATGTTCCGGATTTTAAAGGTGATGAGGCCCTGAAGGGATGGAAAAACGTTGTGGATAATGTCCATGAAGCCGGAGGAAAAATTTTCCCCCAGCTTTGGCATGCAGGAAGTGTTAGGAGAAAAGGAACACCACCTGACCCCTCAGTGCCGGGGTACGGCCCTTCTGCCGTCATCCATCCGTTTTATACTGATAATAAGGAAACCCCGGAAGAGATGACATCAGAAGAAATCAACAGTGTTGTAAGTGCATTTGGCGAAGCCGCCAAGCAGGCTGAAGCCATAGGCTTTGATGGCATTGAAATACATGGAGCCCATGGCTACCTTATCGATCAGTTTTTCTGGGAAGCAACCAACAAGAGAAGTGACAGCTATGGCGGCTCAACGCTTGCCGATCGCATGCAATTTGCAGTTGAAGTTGTAAATACGATAAGGGAAAAGGTCAGCAAGAACTTCCCTGTATGTTTTCGTTTTTCACAATGGAAAATGGGAGATTTTAAGACAAAACTTGCATCTAACCCTCAAGAGCTGGAACAGTTCCTTGATACGCTTGTAGAAGCCGGCGTTGATATTTTTCATTGCAGCACCAGGCGATTTCATGAGCCTGAATTTTCTGGTTCAGACCTGAACCTGGCTGGCTGGACCCGTAAATTGACCGGCAAGCCGGTTATTACGGTAGGCAGTATAGGACTTGATCTTGATTTTGTCAGCGATATCATGGGTGCCGGAACCTCTAACCTCTCCCCAAAATCCATTGACCAATTGATTGACCGTCTTGAAAAAAATGAATTTGATCTGGTAGCAGTGGGAAGGGCGCTCCTGGCTGACTATGAATGGGTGACAAAGATTGTTGAAGGACGTTTTGATGAGATCAATGTGTTTACCAAGGCAGCACTTATGGAGCTTAAGTAGTTTCCGACTGTTAAGGTTGACAAATTGAAGCAAAACATAGGAGTTCTAAATGACAATCCATGAACCGGAAATAAAGACTGAAGACATACTGAAAATTGAAGATGATCAATTCAAACCGGACAACGTATGTATTGTCACAGGCTGCGGAACCGGTATCGGGAGGGCTACTGCTGTTGCGGCTGTAGCAAACAATCTGACTGTTGCCGGTATTGATATTAATGATGAGGCGGGAAAAAAAACAGAAGAGATGGTGAGACAAATCGGAGGAGAGATGGTCTTTATCAAGGCTGACCTTACAAATGATGACGACATTGTCCGTTCGGTAAAAGAAGCTTCAGATAAAGGATCAATCAAGTTTCTCGCAAATATAGCAGGGATTCAGCATATCGATTCTATAGAAAATTTTCCAATGGAAAAATATGACCTGATGCAGCAGCTTATGTTAAGGGCGCCGTTTTTTCTTTCCAAGCTGGTGATTCCTCATATGAAAGCAAGTGCCGACAAAACAGGTGTCATTGCCAATATGGCTTCAATACATGCTCATATCTGTACGCTCAACAAGCCGGTATATAATATTACCAAGTTCGGGCTTAGGGCTCTCAGCCAATCAATTTCCGCTGAAGGCCAGGGCAAGATAAGATCATTCACTGTCAGCACAGGATTTGTTCAAACACCCCTTGCCATGAACCAGGTGGCAGCCCAGGCTGGACAAAGGGGCATAACAGAAGAGCAGGTAATTACGGATGTAATGATGGGGAAATCAAGAATAAAAGAAATGATGACACCCATAGAAGTAGCTAATATTTTTATATACGGATTTTCACGACATGCCGGCTATCTTGTTGGTGGCGATTTGTTGTTTGATGGGGGGTCTGTATTGACTTATTAATGGTTTTTTAAATTCTTTACCGGAGTAAATCTAATGGATAAAAATTATTTAAAATTTTGGGGAACCATGTTTAACCAGGCAGCTGAAAATCAACAACAGATTGAACAGGTGACCCAATGGCTGAATGATGGGCTGAAAGGGTCCGAATCATTTGTGAATATGTTCAAAGATTTTCTTAATGCCGGGGCTGAGTCCGGAAAAAAAACCGATACGCTTGACGATGAGGCAATTTTCAAAGAGCTTCATAAATCTTTTGATGCATTTCTTACCACGTTTGGAATGGTTCCCCAAAGCGAGTATCTTTCTTTATCCAAAAAATATGAAGATCTTAAAAAAACAGTTGCCGATCAGAAAGAAACCATTGATCATCTGCGTATGATGCTTGATGAAAAAGCAGGCAGCAGCACGGGCACTATAAAAGCGTTTCAGAACATGGCGGAAAAACAGGCCGAGCAATTTACTTCCCTGATGAACAATCTTAACTCCTTTTACAAAACGCAGGCCTCAAACAATAAGGATGGAGAGTAAGCGTAAAGACAAAACCTATAGGAGAGCGCGTTACCATCATATTAACCGGAAAAAGTTGTACATGCTATTCCCCGGTTTCAGTCTCACTCAGAATAATCCTGACATCTGCTACCGTCGATCCCTCACCCTTTTTGTGAACCAGAAGAGGATTGATATCTATCTC
>JAFDJC010000216.1 GCA_019307665.1 Deltaproteobacteria bacterium
GGCCTTTCCAGAGATGCCCTTGCCACGGCTTTTACCACAGGCAATCTGTTTGTTGTCCTCACGGTGTTGACGGAAAACTGCAAATCTCTGTTTAAAAAATACGATTTGATGCGGGAGAAGACAGATACCTATATAGATGTCATTGTACCGGTGTCGTTTAACTTTCCAAACACCGGCAAACTGCTCATGCTTCTGTTTATTTTATTCGCTGCCTGGTTTTCCGGCAACACCCTGTCTCTGGGCAAATATCCCATGTTTCTGGTATCCGGGGTATTGAGCTTTTTCGGCGGTGTGGATGTGGCCATGCCCTTCATGCTGGACCTCATGCAGCTCCCCTCTGATCTATATCAATTGTATGTGGTGACCGGTATTATAAACGGTCGATTTGCCACCCTGCTTGCCGCCATGAACCTTCTTGTATTTACCATCCTGGCCACGTGTGCGCTGACAGACACATTTTCAATCAACAAAAAAAAATTGGCCAGTTATATCATCACCACGTTGCTGTTAACAGCAGGAGTTATCCTGGTCAACCGCCTGTATTTTGATTTTTTTGTAAAAAGTGAATATTCAAAAGACAAAGTCTTTGTAGAGATGCATGTCATGGTCGATCCCTTGCCGGCAAAAATATACAAACCACCACTTCCTGAACCACCTGCCCATGATCTGCAAAAGTCCCGGCTTGACGAAATCCGGGAACGAGGTTTTATTCGAGTAGGGTATTTAAAAGATACCCTCCCCCATGCGTTTCGCAACACAAAAGGAGAACTGGTTGGACTTGATATCGAGATGGCCCATACCCTGGCAAAAGATCTGGGCGTATCCCTGGAATTCGTGCTCCTGGACAGAAAAATTGTGGTAGATCAGCTGAATGATGGGTATTGTGATATTATCATGACCGGAGTGGCGATAACAGTTCAACGCATGCAGGAAATGGCATTTACCCAACCATATATGAATGAGACAATGGCATTCATCGTCCGGGATTACAGACGAGATGAATTTCGTAATGAGAAAAAACTAAAAAATACGGATCATCTGACCGTAGGAATTCCTGATGCCCCTTACTACATTACCAGAATTCAGAAATACCTGCCAAAAGCAAAAATCAAGATCCTGGGATCGCCCAGGGAGTTCTTCAAAGATACGGACATGAGTATGGATGCACTGGTCTATACCGCTGAATCAGGTTCTGCCTGGACACTCCTGTATCCGGAATTTTCCGTGGTACTACCCTCAAACGATCTTCTCATTGTACCGCTTGCATTCCCTGTGGCACAAGACGACCGACGACTGGTCGATTTTATGAATGCATGGATCGATCTAAAACAGAAAGACGGCACTATTGACAGGCTGTATGCCTACTGGATTTTAGGCAAAGGCGCAGAAACGCATGAACCCCGATGGTCTGTGATACGAAATGTACTAAAATGGGTGGACTAGTTGGATTGATTATATTAAGGGCCGTAGCGATACTTTCCATCAGTTCGGCCCCGATGGCGCTTTCAAAATTCACGCCGATGCGGACATGACAATATCGTACTTGTGCTGTCGCACCCAGGCAACGAGTTGTCCTGGCCATATCACCTTCTTATCTATTGATAGCTTATGGAGCTGCTTTTAGAATGGGAGACATCCCCTTTGAGCGCATAATTTCTATTCCCCATTTTGACAGTCCAAAATTAATTACTGCTTTGGCCGGTCCTTTTGGTTCACCTTTGGTGAGGAAGAAAAAAGTTTGATATAGAGAATAGTCTTTATCTTTTGGGGACAAGCCGTCCACTTTGATTATCTTTATTTCCTTATTTTCAGCAATTGCGCCTTGGGCAACAAATGAAATCGCGCCGGGCATATGCTTGATGCCTTTTATGGTTTTTGTCGCATGATAGGTGATAAAGTCGTATCGCATTTCTTTAAAACGCATGACCTGATCTTTAAAGTTTTGAAAAGCACCCGTATCTTTACCAGGAACAATCAGTATGATTTCCTGATCCGGTCCACCAAGCTCTTTCCAGTTATTAATGCTGCCGCCGAAAATAGCCCTCAGCTGCTTAATCGACAGGTTATCTATATGACATGGTTCAGTCGGTGAAAACTGTTTGTTTGTAATAATAGCCAGGGCATCCCTGCAGAAAGGTATCTCTACATAACCGTTTGCTTTCATATCATATGAAACCTGCTGTTCGGTAGCGGCAATGTCACAGACGCCGTTAACCAACCTGTTGATGGCAACTTGGGAAGGGCCGACATAAGTTTGTGCATTAAATCCGGTCATTGTTTCATACTTTAATAATATCTCTTTTCCATATGCTTGAGCCACCGGCGAAGATACACTTACACGTACGATTTTAGTGGAATAAGCCGTGGAGACAGATATTATAGTTAAGGAAAATATGAATACAGTCATAATTTTAAAGGCATAAACCGACTTTCGCATCTTATTTCTCCTAAGCATTAATGAGTTATGATATGTTTCGCATTTTGTGCATGATTTAATAGCAGATAGTTAAATTCATTGCAAATATATTTTCCAACAGAGGCAAACGAATGTATCAAGGTCGATATCTATAACAAATCGTTTTCCCATAAGTCTTGCATAAAGGCCTTACAAACAGAACGGATGATATCATTCACAGATTTTGGATCCATGGTTCTTGAAGATATAGTGAAAATCAGTTTCTCCGTTTGGGTTTCATACAGATTTGTTTTTAGCCGAACTAATTTTTGTTTTTCATACTTTCCCGGATAATTAACCACACTATCCATATGACCGAAGTAATAACCATAGCGATTTGTATAAGCATAATGAGAGGTTTTACGGCCGGCCGGACGATAGACATCTTCTTCGGTTATGCTAAACAAATGAGTTAGGACGACTGCCTTTACACCAAGATCCAATGCTTTTTGTTTGATATTATCTTTAGTTAATTTCTGATCAGACTGAAACACATCGACACTGGCATGTGCTGTTACACCTTCGCTTTTAAAAGCTTCTTTAAGGGCGTTTTCAAAAAGCGATCTATTTTCTGTTTTTTTTGTTACACCTATAATTAACACACTGTCTATAATTCCGTCTTTATATTCCTTATCCTTCCAAATAATCGTTCTTGTCTTTGCCGCACAGGAAAATATCATTCCCATGACAACAAGGAGAATCAACATATTCCGGATAATCTTTTTAAACATTTTCCACCTCTATTGTGTTGTTAGATTTTTATGTCTAATCTTAGCGACCTGCTCTCAGTTTTTATACCATATTTTCAGTTAGGGCTAAAACAATTTTTCAGGTTTCCTAAATCAGTCTGATTAAAAATCAATTGTGAAGCGATTCATCCGGTTTGATCGCATCAAACATTCTAAACGGCAATGAAATGGTTTTTTTCAGAAGATTACGCAAATACCGTTTATCGCTCTCAAGGTACTTGCCCTTATAAAACGATACAACAGGATCTCCGATCTTGCCTTTAACTTTTATGGGGATTAAAGCAATGCTTTCTTCACCTCCACCAAAATCTTTTCCAACGAATGGTAAAACCTACTTTCCGCGGATCTAAAAACGACTTTTCTCGATTTTACGGTTTCATAACTTCTTATATTTCAAGGTGTTACATTCGCATTGATTTTACATGATTTCACTTTTTCGATAAATTTCGGGTATTGTACCTCCGAAATCACTTTTTTGTCCACAAGAATGGTTTTAATTTCCTTGTTTCGATAAGCAACAGGTTTTCGAGGCTATCGACCATTTTCTTCTTTTTCAATTCCAGTTTTTTTAGATCCCGGCGTATAACCTTGAACTCGCGGTATTTTTGCGAAGTAGATTTAAACCACTCTATTTCGTCCTCCGGGATCTTTCTTGTATAACCCTTCCCATTTTCCGTCCATGATATCCGTGTATGTGGATGCATCTTCCCTGAAAGGCATCGACGACAAACCTTGACACCACATTTTGTTTTTATGGTAGCTACGGAACCTCTGGCCAGTTGATCAAACAACAAGAGTTTGTCTGTCAACTTCTCTATCTGTTTATCTAACTCGCGAATACTTTTTTTCTTATTTTTAATATTTTTTGCTTGCATATTGATCACTATATTGCATATAATGATAAATATGACAAGCTCTAAATCAAAAAAATTAAAACGTTTTCGTGCTGGTGGATTGCCGATTGTTCGCTCTGTTATTGAGCGGTTGGGGTTGAAGGAGATTCTCAGCAAATATATTACTTCACACGGCAACGAATCTATCCCGGCGGTCGAATCTCTGATATTGTTGATCTACAATCTCGTTCTGGGCAAGGCGCCGCTATATGAACTGGAAGAGTGGGTTGACGGTTTAGACAAAAGAGCTTTGGGATGCGAGGATAACTCTGGTGGCATTTTTAATGATGACAGGTTCGGCAGAGCTCTGGACAAGTTATACTTTGCGGATCGAGCTTCCCTGATGACAGAGATAGTTGTTGCGGCTATAGATAAATTCGACCTTGATTTATCTCGAGTACACAATGACTCCACAACGGTCAAGGCCTGCGGTTCTATTGCCGGTTGCACAAGGACCGGGCTTGAGTTAAAGAAAGGCAAGAGCAAAGATCATCGCCCCGATTTGAAGCAGCTGGTATACAACATGACTATTACTGCAGATGGTGCTGTACCTATCCAATGCAATTGCTATCCGGGTAATCGAACTGATGACACAGTGCATATTGAGACATGGGAGAAGATTTGCCGGTTAGGTAACGGTGTGGATTTTCTCTATGTGGCAGACTCCAAGCTCTGTACAGACAAACAACTGCATTACATCGACAGCCGTGGAGGCAGGGCTGTGACAATAATGCCCGCTACGTGGGGTGAGGCGACGGAATTAAATGACCTTCTTCGAACGAAAAGGGTAGCCAAAAAAGAGATTTGGCGAAGGTTGAGGCCGGGCAGTGATACGGAATTCGAATATTTTTCTATTTGCGGGGAAGGCCATTTTACCAATAAGAGGGGATATCGAATCCATTTGATTCATTCAAGCGAGAAAAGCAAGCGAGATCGGAAAAGTCGAGAGCAGAGGCTAAAGAAGGCTGAACACGAACTGGCAGATCTCACTTGCAGGATCAACAAGAGGCACCTGAAGACTATGGAGTCAATCGAAGATGCGGCAAATGCGATACTTGATAAGCGCGATGTGACTGGCCTCATCACACCGAGAATGAATACGGTGCGAGAGGAAGAGAAAAAGCAGATCGGAAAAGGCAGGCCGGGTAAAAACACTAAATACCAGACTGCGTACACAGAATATTACACATTGGGATGGTCGAGGGATCGCAAGGCAATAATGAAAAAAGAAAAAACGGATGGCACATTTCCGTTGGTCAGTACCGATAAGGATTTGACCGCAAAGGAAGTGTTGGCGGCATATAAGTATCAGCCCAGGATTGAAAAGCGATTAAGTCAAAACAAGAAGTATCACAATGCTGCCCCACTCATGTTCAAAAAGATCGAGCGAATTGAGGCCAATATGTTTGCATTCTTCATCAGCCTGCTAATTCAGGCATTGATTGAGCTAGAGGTGCGTGGTAAGATGAAAAAAAACAAAATAGCGGG
>JAFDJC010000038.1 GCA_019307665.1 Deltaproteobacteria bacterium
TGTCGCCCAGTGTATCCAGAACCCATGACGGGTCTTTTACTGAAACGTGTTCAGATGAATAATACTCAAAAAGATTCATGGCAGCAAGCGCGCCTTCTATATCTCCGTCAACCGAAAGCTTCTTTGCCAAAAATACGGCAATCGGATCCAGTGCACTGGTGGTAATACCGATCCATTCATCTTTACCGGTATGAACTACAGCCGTGCATTCGTCTTTTAAAGTGTTCTGTACTTTACAGGTTTTATTATTGATTGAAACTGTCCACCCTCTTCCGTTTAAATCAATGCCAAGGTCAATCTTAAAGTTGCTTTTCACGCCTTCTGATTCCAATCTGTCGGGTCGAAATCTATCCGGCATAGTTTTAAAAATGTCATCCAGAATTAGATCAATTTCCATAATCCTCTCCTTGGTCGATGATTAAAATCGTTTATTCTTTGAATATTCAGTTAATAAATCTGCGAAAAAAGCGGCTCGCCGATTGCCGAAGCTTGTAAATTATCCTCCTCAACTTTTGGTCAATATTTGTAAGGCTTTTTCCTTCAGGTAGCTTCCAAGTTCTCTGTATTTTTGTTTTCCTCCGGTGATATTTCTGTAAAAACTCAATCCCTCGACCAGAGAAATGATAAAATCCGCGTCTTTTTCAGGGTCTGACTCCTTGATCAGTCCTTCGCTAACACAGAGATTAATTTCATTAACCAGATACTCTTTAAACCGCTTATATAATTTTTCTAACCGCTCTTTTACCTTGCGATTCCTGAAACTCAAATAGTAGCACGCATAAAAAGCACTGCTGTCTACAAGACTTATCCAGTCTACTCCGAAAATAGTATCCAGCAGTGTGTTCAGTCGTTGTTCAGGGTTAAGGATTTCTCTGCTTTTTTGCAAAGCCATTGATTCATATTTCTCGAGTATGAAATCAACCAATTCAATGATCATTTCTTCTTTTGTTGAAAAATAATGGATCAGCAAACTTGGATGCGTGCCCATCTGTTTCGCGATTTTTGCAATGGACGCACCTTCAAAGCCTTCTTTGGCTAAAACCTGCTGAAAATGTTCGAGTATTTCAAATTTACGTATATCTGCCTTGTCTTTTGTTCTGGCCATTATCTTTCCAAAATGCTCATAAAATTAAATGAATGTTCAATGAATAAATTGCGTCAGGCAAATTGTCAAGATAAATTTTCTAAGCTCTTTTCGTTTTGTAGCTCAAATTTTTCGGAATTTGCCAGGGTTTATTTCGGAGTATCGTTTTGTTTTTGTTTCGGCCATTCACCTGTTCGAATCATATCCAGGAATTCCTTTACCTGATAACTTGGCGCGGCAAAGCCTATTCCTTCGCTTGAAACAGCACCGGCAGAATTAATGCCGATCCAGGCGCCGGAAAGAGTGATCAGCGGCCCTCCTGAAGAACCGGGGTTAATGGCTGCGTCGGTCTGAATAAAGCGGATCTGCCTTCCTTTTTGCTCTGGTGTGCCTGAAAGATTTCTGCCTGTATGGCTGATAATTCCGGACGTTACAGTATGCCCCAGGCCTATGGGATTCCCGACAGCAATAACCATATCTCCAGAATCTACCTGTTTGGAATCTCCCATGGGCAGCACAGGAAATTCATGGTCAGCCCCCCCGACTACTTTAAGCAAAGCAAGATCATAGATTGGATCACGGGCTACGATAATTACTTTATGATCAGCTCCATCATGCGTAAGCACTTTTACCTCTTGTGCACGTTTAATTACATGGTTGTTTGTCAAAATGTATCCTGATGGATGAATAAAGAAGCCTGATCCCAAACCTGTACCGGGAACCCTCACCAGCGTGCCGGTGCCAATGACCGGAATTGGAAGCAAGTGGATGCGGTAAGGCGCTTTGGTTTGAGCATATACGCTGACAACCGCCTTTCTGGATTTTTCAGCAACCTCACGGATCAGGCTGGTGCGAAAAACCACATCAGGCAGAGTATTTTCGGTTTCTATTACAAGATCTTCGGCAGGAACGCCGCTTAAATCACTCGCCTCTTCATGAAATAACGGCAGTTCGTTTCCTGAGCCCGTATCCACATCTATGTAAACGCAGCCTGAAGTTGTAATGATGATTGCCAAACTGAATATAAAAGCAAATATTGTTTTGATGTTTCTGTGTCTTATTATCATGATGTGTTAATTGACACAAAAAGGTAGGGAAGGTCAATCCCTTGCCAACATAAAACCATTAATTTTTTTGTATTGAATATTTCAAAAGTGATGAATATATACTTATAACAAACCCTATAATAACAGGAGCCTTTCCCATGAAAAAAGCTGTAAAGTCATTATTTTCGGCGGTATTGTTTTCGATTGTATGCATTATAGTGTTTGCAGGATGCGCCAATCAAGCAGGAGTTGAAAAAGCTGAAAAAATTTGGAGGGAGTATCATCCTGAAAAAATTCAAGATCTTGGCAGCACCGAAACACTGGCAATCCTGCCATTGATCGATTTTTACACGGTCACTCCTGAGCTGAAGGGAGAACCAGGTGTTTCTTATCTGATCTGGTTTCAACCAGGACGAGACCGACCCGTCTCCTTTGGAATACAATATGAATCTTCTGGATATTACTATTGATGATTTTGACACTATCGTCATATCTCACAACCATCCGGACCATGTTGGCGGCTTTGATCGCATGAATCAAAAAACATTTTCTCTTGGTAATGAACAGGTCGATTTAAAGGGCAAAACGGTTTTTACGCCAATGCCCATGACGTACCCGGGGTTGAGCCCAATTTGTACAACCGGCCCCAATATAATCGGGCCGGGCATTGCCACTATCGGCACGATCCCGCGGCAGCTTTTTCTGGTTGGCTGGATAGAAGAACAAGCCCTTGCGGTAAATGTGAAAGGCAAAGGGATTGTTATAATTGTGGGATGCGGGCATCAAACCGTTAAAAAAATATTGGAACGAACCAGACAACTTTTTTCAGAACCGATTTACGGCATTATCGGCGGCCTTCACTATCCTGTCCCGGATGGGCGTATGTTCAAATTCGGATTGGATGTGCAGCCGATTGTGTCCACGGAATCCCTATTCAAAGGTATCTCTGAAGAAGATGTGAAAGCAGATATTGAACGTATCAAAGCTCTCAACCCCAAAATTGTCAGTCTTAGCGCCCATGACAGCAGCGATGAAGCGCTTGATAAGTTTCGTACGGCGTTTGGAACAACCTACAGAGAATTGCTGGTGGGTGATCTGATTATAATCGGGGAATAATCTGTTTGTCCATGCACTGAAAACTACCGGTTGTTTTGTGTCAAAGCAACTACCTGCTGTTTATTTTGTTTTCCAGCCTGGCAAGCAGATGATGATACTGGTTGTGTTTAGGCCTGAACTCAACAGCCCGTTTTATATCAGCGCATGCCTGGTAGATATTGCCTTTCTTGCTCCAAGCATGTCCCCTGCTGTAGAAAACGCCTGCCACATGAGATCTAAGTTTATCGGCAATGGCCAAATCTTTTGCTGCGCGCGATTGATTTCCCGAAAGCCGCCACGCCTGCTCCCGGTTGACAAATGCATCAATATAAAGCTGGTAAAGTTCCAATGCCTTGCTGTAATCCTTGATGGCCTGGTATGGTTTGCCTCTTTTCTTCCATATATTTGCCTGGTTGTAAAAGACAGAGGCTAACCGGGGCCTTATAGTTAGGGCTTTAGTAAAATCTTTGATCGCAAGATCAATGTCGCCTTTTAGCTTTCTGACCTTGCCGCGATTGCAGTATGCTTCTTCCAGTTTAGGATCCAGTTTCAGAGCCTGTGTATAATCCTTGATTGCCGGATTGAACGCACCTATTTTACTCCGTGCATTGCCGCGATGAACATATGCCCTGGCAAACTTGGGCTCGAGTTTCAAAAATTTGTTGTAATGTCTGATTGATTTTCGCTCTTCCCCTTTTTTTTCCAAAACCCGGCCAATGCATAAGTAGGCTTTTGAAAAATCCGGGTCTATTTCAACTACTTTGAAGAAATCAGCAAGGGCTTTGTCCAGTTTGCCTGTTTTTTCAAGGAGTTTTCCCCTTTGGTAATAAGTCTTGCGTTTACCGGACTGCAGGTCAATGGCCATGGAATAGTTTTCTATGGCTCTATCAAAGCGGCCGAGAACAGTATTATAGTTCCCGCGCCAGATCCAGTCCGATGCTTTGAGCCGGCGTTCAGGGGCCTGCTGCTGATTCAGCGCGGATTGTGTTGCACAGCTGTTCAGCAAAAGACATGCAGACACCATAAAAAATGTCAAAAGCAGCATCATTTGGTGCGAGCTTGAAAGTTCGGCAGCTGCGATTTTATTGTTTGGCTTGATGCTTGGTTTTATGTTTGATTTTCGTGCGACTTTTCCTGCAGCAGAACCGGTGAAGTGTAACGTCATGTGCCCTCCTCCTCAAATATCAGTCTCTCATCACAGTGCTTAATCATTTTCGCTAATCGCTTTAACGGGCTACGTTATTGTTTTAACTATATTAGCTATAACAATATGCGTGCCAACCTTGCTAAAACGATGTTTTTCTTTTGTAATCAAGCTGTTATGGGGGCAAGGAAAGGGCGTAATGGAGAAAAAGTGACGAAACACGTTAAAAAATCCGACAAAAATTGTCAAAATTACCTGTGAAGATAAATACTTGAACATTGCGATGCATCAAAATATACTGGATTTCTGTTTTTGCGGGAATGACGATGATGTGGAAGGGATCTGAAAATTGAAAATCACAATGACGAAGAGAAAATGGATTGTTTATCTGGTTAGGTGTGCTGACGGATCTTTGTATTGCGGTGTTACAAATGACCTGGAGAAGCGACTGGGCGCGCATAACAAAGGTCGGGGCGCAAAGTATACCAGGTCCAGGGGACCGGTAGAGTTGGCGGGCACCAGTTCTGAAATGTCAAAAAGCGATGCAATGAAATTGGAATATCGGGTTAAAAAGAAGCAGGCCAACAGGAAGCTTTCTGAGCTGACAAAAAATGAGGGCCACCTGATAGAGTTAAAAATAGAAAAGAGATTGCAGGCCTTGCACAAGGAGATTAAGGCGCTTGGTAAAAAACTTGAAAAATTAATGGATGAGTTGATTGTAAAAAATCAATAATCAGTTATAGGGTGACACCGGCAACGAGTTGCCGGTGCCCGAAGGGCGAGAAGAAGTCTAAAAAATTTACGCCCACTCATGGCTTCTTGTGCTGCGCACCCAGACAACAAGTTGTCTGGGCCACCCCTGTCAAGCTGTGAAGCAATAGTATTGTCCAATGCGATAAGGAGATCCGGACTCTGGCTTTCGCCGGAGTGACGGGATTGTAGCTTTTTACGAAGCCGGCAAGTTGCCAAGAACATTCTCCAGACGGCTTCCACCTTCTTTGAAAAGAGATTCTCCTTCCTTTAGAACAAGCGACTGGGTAAGAACTTCGTCCATCTTTTCAACAAGGACAATTTCAACATTTTTTGAAATCGATGTGGGAATATCTTTCAGGTCCTTTTGATTCTCTTTTGGAACCAGGACTTTTTTCATCTCTCCACGATGGGCAGCCAGGATCTTTTCCTTTAATCCTCCAATGGGCAGCACGCGGCCTCGAAGTGTAATTTCACCGGTCATGGCAACATCCTTTAAAACCGGTCTGCCGGTCAGTGCCGACACAATGGATGTACACATTGATATTCCTGCAGAAGGGCCGTCTTTGGGGATAGCGCCTTCCGGAACGTGAATGTGGATATCGCACTTATTGTAAAACTGTCTGTCGATGCCCAGGCTGCCGGATCGCGACCGAACGTAACTGACAGCTGCCCTGGCTGATTCCTTCATTACATCGCCGAGTTTGCCGGTTATGTTCAAGTCTCCTTTGCCGGGCATAATAACTGTTTCAACGGAGAGGAGCTCACCGCCGACCTGCGTCCATGCAAGCCCGGTCACAAGGCCTACCTGATCTTCCTCTTCAGCACGCCCAAACCTGAACCGTGGGGGACCAAGATGTTTTTGAACAGACTTTGACGTTGTATGATAATTTTTGTCTCTATCATTGTTTTGCACAGCTTCCCTGGCGATTTTTCTGCAGATAGAAGCAATTTCACGCTCAAGGTTTCTAACGCCTGCCTCACGGGTATACAGCCTAATAATCGTTAACAGGGAATTCTTGGAAAAGGCCATGTTTTTTTCTTGAAGCCCGTTCATTTTAATCTGTTTGGGAACCAAAAACTCTTCGCCGATATGATATTTCTCAATCTCGGTGTATCCGGCAAGTTTTATGATCTCCATCCTGTCCTGAAGCGGCAGCGGTATATCCGGCAGAGTGTTGGCGGTTGTCACAAAAAGGATATCGGAAAGATCATAGTCAATATCAAGATAATGGTCGTTAAAACTGTTGTTCTGTTCAGGGTCGAGCACTTCGAGCAGGGCTGCTGAAGGATCGCCTCTGAAGTCCATGCTCATTTTATCCACTTCGTCGAGACAGAACACAGGATTGTTCACCCCTGCTTTTTTGAGTGACTGAATTATTTTTCCGGGCATTGCACCGATATAAGTACGGCGATGCCCTCTAATCTCGGCTTCATCACGCACGCCGCCCAAAGAAAGACGTACAAATTTGCGGCCAGTGGCCCTTGCAATCGATTTTGCGAGAGATGTCTTTCCCACACCCGGAGGGCCGACAAGACAAAGAATCGGGCCTCTTATCTTTTTAATCAGGACCTGCACAGCCAGGTATTCCAGAATGCGCTCCTTTGGCTTCTCAAGTCCGTAGTGGTCTTCATTCAGTATTTCCTCTGCCCTCACAATATCTTCATTTATCCTGCTTTTATCAAACCAGGGGAGTGAAATTATCCAGTCAATATAGTTCCGGACCACAGTGGCTTCAGCCGACATGGGCGTCATCATTTTCAGTTTTTTAAATTCCTGCCTGACCTTGGATGCTGCTTCCTTTGACATCCGTTTTCGCCTGATCTTTTTTTCAAGCTCTTTAAGCTCATCTCCCTGACCGTCGTCCGCGCCCATCTCTTTCTTGATGGCCCGCATCTGTTCATTCAGGTAGTAATTTTTCTGGGTCTTCTCCATCTGGTTTTTAACGCGACCTTTTATTCTCTGCTCAACGTTAAAAATTTCGATCTCAGCCCCTATCAATTTAAGAAGAAAAGTTAGTCTTTCTTTCAGGGACACAATTTCAAGAAGCTTTTGTTTGTCAGAGATCTTAAATGAAAAATGGGCTGCAACCGTATCAGCCAGTTTTGAAGGGTCGAAAATTCCGGTAATATTGGTAATAATCTCCTTTGAGATATTTTTGTTTGTTTTTGAATATTTTTCAAAACTTTTGATGATGGCCCTTTTTAACGCCTCGCTTTCCGATAATGAAACATCTTCCTCCTGAAACTCTTCAAGTTCAACCTGGAAGAAGTCAGAGGATGAAACAAATCGGACGATGTTCGCCCTCACTTTTCCTTCAACCAGGGCTTTTACAGTGCCGTCCGGCAGCTTGAGCAGCTGCAGCACATTACCCACTGTGCCGACCGTGCTGACATCCTTTTCTCCGGGGTTATCGATGCCGGCCCTGCTCTGTGTTGTAAGAAAAATATTCTTATCCTTGCTCATGGCGTCTGAAAGAGCGCTGATGGACTTTGTCCGCCCAACAAACAGCGGCGCCACCATATGAGGAAATACCACAATATCCCTCAGCGGCAGCAAGGGCAGTATAAGATTTTGAGATGAGTCATCGTCATTTTTAAATATTTTAGGTATATTTATCATTGCTGTATCACTTATGCCTGTTTTTTTGTCTGCTCAAAAAGAAGAAGCGGTTCTTCTTTATTTAATACAACGTCTTCGCTGATAACGCATTCCTTAACATCGTCTTTGGATGGAATTTCGTACATAATTGAAAGCATACAGTTTTCCATAATAGAACGAAGGCCCCTTGCACCTGATTTTCGCTTCATAGCCTCTTTTGCCACAGCCGAAAGGGCTCCTTCGGCAAACCTGAGATTCACACCCTCAATTTCAAATAGTTTTTGAAACTGCTTTAAAAGGGCATTTTTCGGCTCTGTCAGTATTTCTATCAGAGATGATTCGGTCAATTCGTCAAGGGTTGCAATAACCGGCAGGCGTCCAAGAAACTCAGGTATCAGACCATATCTTATAAGGTCCTCAGTCTGGTGCATCCGAAGGGTGTCCCCAAGACTATTTTCTTCCTGCTTTCTAATGTTTGCACCAAACCCCATGGATTTGGCACCGATTCTTCTTTGAATTATTTTATCAAGATCTATAAAAGTCCCACCGCAGATAAACAGAATGTTTGATGTGTCGACCTTTACAAAATCCTGCTGGGGGTGTTTTCTTCCGCCTTTTGGGGGCACGCTGGCCGTTGTCCCCTCAATGATCTTCAAAAGGGCCTGCTGCACACCTTCCCCTGAAACATCCCTGGTAATTGACGGGTTGTCGGTCCGTTGCGCAATCTTATCGATTTCATCTATGTAGACAATACCGCGCTGCGCCTTTTCAACATCATAATCCGCATTCTGGAGAAGTGATAAAATAATGTTTTCAACGTCTTCGCCCACATAACCCGCTTCGGTAAGGGTGGTGGCATCCGCGATTGTGAACGGCACATTCAGGAACCTGGCAAGTGTCTGGGCAAGCAGTGTTTTGCCGCAGCCAGTGGGTCCTATAAGAAGAATGTTGCTCTTCTGGATCTCCACGTCTCCCGTACTAATGGAAGAATCGAGCCTCTTGTAATGGTTATAGACAGCAACAGACAATATTTTTTTTGCATGGTCCTGCTCTATAACATAATCATCAATTTTTTCCTTTATCTGCTTTGGTGTAAGAATCTCTTCTGAAAGACCTTTCTCTTTATCAGTCTCTTCATCTATTATCTCTCCGCAGAGCTGGATACACTCATCACAGATATACACTGCCGGACCGGCAATCAGCTTTTTAACCTCTTTCTGGTTCTTGCCGCAGAATGAACAAAAAAGATTTTCGTTCATATCACTCTGTTTTGCCATTGTTTATCCTCCCGACATTTTTTCTTCCAGTTTGTCAAGATCGTCCCTGTTTTCAATGACATGATCGATTATGCCATAGTCTTTTGCTTCTTTACTTGTCATAAAAAAATCACGATCCGTATCAGCCCGGACCTTTTTGAGCGGTTTTCCGGTATGTTTGGCCAGAATATCATTTAATGTGTCCTTCATTCGCAGTATTTCCTTGGCCTGGATCGCAATATCAGATGCCTGCCCCTGGGCACCGCCCATGGGCTGGTGTACCATAATGCGTGAATTCGGCAAAGAAAACCTTTTGCCTTTTGTACCGGCGGCCAGAAGCAATGCTCCCATGCTGGCTGCCTGACCGATGCATACCGTGGCAATATCCGGTTTGACATACTGCATTGTATCATAGATGGCCATTCCGGCGGACACCACACCTCCCGGCGAATTAACATAAAAATTAATATCTTTGTCCGGATCTTCAGATTCCAGGAAAAGCAACTGTGCAATAAGCAGGTTCGCCACTTCATCACTGATGGCAGTTCCTATAAAAATAATCCTGTCCTTTAAAAGCCTTGAAAATATATCATAAGCCCGCTCTCCTCTACTGCTCTGTTCAACCACCATAGGTATCAATGGCACAATAATTCTCCTTTGAAACCTTTGCATAACGCCCCTTTTTGCTCAATATCTTCGTCATACTCAAATTTTAATCCTCAAAATACTCAATATATTCCTGCGGTTAAAATTTTCGCGCTCCTTGATCTTGAACAAAAATTGACATTTTTCAAAGGTCTCCCTTTATATTTCGATTTATGACGCTTCTTCTGTTTCTGGTTCTGTGTCCGGTTCCGATTTCGATTCCGGCTCTTTTTCTTCAATATTCCCTTTACTAATGATAAGCTCTATCATCTTTTTTTCAAGTAACGCATGTTTAAAATTATCAATATAATTCTGATTCTGTTCAAACTGTTTTTTGACTTCTTCAACCTTGCCGCCAGATGACTTTGCCACGTCCTCGAATCCTTTTTCAAGTTCTTCGTCGGTCAGCTCCAGATTTTCCTGTTGGATGAGATTCGACAATATGATATGGCGCCTTACCTGTTTTTCAGCTGTCTCACGGTATTGTTCAGCCAAATCATCCCTTGTTTTCCCGATTTGTTCAAGCGTCATGTTATACATCTTGAATGACCGCTCGGCTTCGTCAATAATGCCCTGAAGCTCAAACTCGACCATCTGGTCAGGAAGTTCAAATTCCTTCTGGGAAATCAGGGTTTCAAATATCTGTTCATTAAATTCCTGATCAACCCTTTTTGCATATCCTTCTTCAAGGTTTTTTACGATTTCAGCCTTTAGTTCGTCAAGCGCTTTAAAGCTGCCGAAATTGCCGGCAAATTTATCGTCCAGATCCGGCAGAATCTCTTCCCTGATCTCCTTCAGAGTCACTTTAAAGCTAATCTCAAGGCCTGCAAGTGTTGTATTCCGGTAATCTTTGGAAAATGTGACGTCAAAGGATTTTTCCTCTCCCGGGCTCATACCCTTAACCTGGCCATCAAAGTCCTTTGAAATTGAGCCGGCATCGATTTTCATGGTGAAGTTTTCTGTTTTAGCGGTCTCCTCAAAAGGTTCCCCGTCTTTGAACCCCTCGTAGTCAATTATAACAGAATCGCCCTCTTTTGCCGGACGATCTTCTTTTATAGGTTCAAGCTTTGCCAAATTTTTTCGAAGCATTTCAAGCTGAGCATTCACCTCTCCATCACTCACCTTGTAAATCGTCTTTTTCAAAGGCAGGTCTTTATATTCCAGCGCACCTACTTCCGGCTCTACTTCAACAAGTGCATCATATTTATAAGGTCCTTTGCCGTTAAATTCAGGAGGGTTGATCTCGGGCCTGCCGATAAACGCAATATCCTTTTCTTTCACCGCATTGATGAACGAAGACTGAATCAGCTTGCCTGCCACATCTGCATTAACATCCTTTTTAAACATCCGCTCTAAAACAGTCCGCGGAACCTTGCCCGGTCGAAAGCCCTTTACTTTTGCTGTTTTCTTTAATTCCTTGAAAGCACTGTCTATCTCTTTTGCAACTTCCTGTTCCGGTATTTCTATATGAAGTACCTTTTTTACGGAACTCTTGTCCTCTACTGTAACTTGCATATCTTTCCCTTCTTTCCCGATAAATCCCTACAATTTCTTAAATTATTAAAAAAATGGTGCGAGAGGGGAGACTCGAACTCCCACTCTTCAGCAGAGCTGGATCCTAAGTCCAGTGCGTCTACCAATTCCGCCACTCTCGCAATACGATAACATTTACTGAATATCAACTTAATCTTGCCCTATTCAACTTGACATTTTTCTCAGGCAGATTAAATATGAACTCTAAACAAATAATATCAAACTAAAAATGTGTCAAGGTAAATTGAATAAAGCATTTATTATTCCAATATCCTCCCGAGCTTTAAAACACTGCATTCGGGTCTTCATTTTTGTCATGATTTTCGGCTCAATGACAATGACCGGGACTGCCCGTGAAAAATTACGAACTATTGTAATCGATCCGGGTCACGGAGGGATCGATCACGGCATTACCGGTCCAACGAAAACAATGGAAAAAAATGTTTCATTGATCGTGGCCGAACTAATTTTAAAAGAGCTTAAAGGCAAATATCGGGTAGTGCTGACCAGAACCGGTGATTATGGTCTCAGTCTTTACGAAAGGACAGCCATAGCCAACAACCACAATGCCGATCTTTTCATTAGCATCCATGCCGGCGGAAGCTTCCTGCGGCAGACAAAAGGGTTTCATATCTATTATTATAAAAAAACATCAATCAACGGAAGTTATGCCCCAAAAGACTTGCCGGATCCGGAGTCTTTTCCGGCTGCAATGACACCCTGGGACGGTTGTCAGACGATACACGTGCCGTCCAGTAAATTCGCTGCAGAAACAATTTTTAAGCGTCTGTCAGAACCTTTTCTTTCCGCTGAACTGCCTTTAAAAAATATTCAGGGCTCTCCCCTGGCTGTATTGTCCGGGGCGGATATGCCGGCTCTGCTCATGGAAATTGGATATCTAACCAACCCGCAAGAAGAGAAAAATTTGTCCGGCAAAAACTATCTATCCGAAATTGCTAATAAAATCTGCCTGGGAGTTGAAGATTTTTTTTCAAAAAAAAAGAAAGCTGATGAATAGGCTTGCTCCGAAACCAAAAGAATGTTAATTAAAAAAATTCAAAAAATCGGGGCGTGGCGCAGTCTGGTAGCGCACCTGCTTTGGGAGCAGGGAGTCGGAGGTTCAAATCCTCTCGCCCCGACCAACTATGTTCACCCCCCATGGCCTTCATCATTTTTTGTCGTATCAATTTTAATTATTATCAGTGCCATCCTCTGTGTAGAAGCGGCAACCGCAACTGCTTCCGAATATCAAAATAGTATTTTCAGAAAGGGTATATAACAGGTCCTGTAGAAGCGAATCGATACAATTAAAAGATTTATACTACACCTGTTCTTAAATTTCAACCCGGAATTGCCGGCACATTAAAAATTGACAGTTGACAGAAAAAATACAGGTGTTAAAAGTCCATAATCTTTTTTAAACAAACAATTATTTTTCGCAAGACCATCTTAACTTAAAGTGTCTGAAGACAAAATAAACAGTAAGGTCATATGCTCGGCTATTTTCAGCGGCCTTCTTTTAACCGGATCTTTTCCCGGTTTCGCGTATTCAGGGATTGCATGGTTCGCCCTTTTCCCACTGCTTTTCGCAACCAGAAATCTTTCACCTCGCCATTCATTCATTGTCGGATTCATAGCAGGGTTCTCCCACTATACGACACTTATCTACTGGCTTATACACACAATGAATGATTACGGGCACCTTCCGATTCCCATATGCGTTATCCTGCTTTTTCTTTTGTCAGGTTATCTTTCACTCTATATTGCTCTCTTCACAACTGCATTGAGCCGCTTCCGCCCTGTGAACGCTTCATACCTTTTATTAATCCCGGTTTTATGGGTGGCGGCCGAATATTTACGCTCTTTCCTTTTTACAGGTTTTCCCTGGGAACTTTTAGGGCATTCCCAGTTCAACATTTTGCCTGTTATTCAACTATCTGACATAACAGGCGTTTATGGCATTTCGTTCCTTATAGCGCTTGTCAATGCAGCTGTTTTTCTGATCGGCCTCTGTCTTTCAGGAAAAAACGGGCACGGCAGCCTTTTGGTCTCAAAAAAAACAGCTGCGGTGTCGGCAGGCGTCACCACTTTATGCCTTTGCCTTGTCATTTCTTATGGTTATATTCGAATCAGTAAAATCGATTATCTTAAATCTGTGGCGAAAACAAAAAAAATAACGGTTGTACAGGGGAATGTAGACCAGTCATTAAAATGGAAAACTTCCTACCAGCTTGAAACAATAAACAAATACATGGGGCTCTCTTTTTCAGCTCTGGAAGACAAGCCTGAACTTATTGTATGGCCTGAAACTGCCACGCCGTTCTATTTTTTGCATAAATATGAAAAAAAGTTATCTACAATAGTTCAAAAAGGAATAAAAAAAACCGGTTCATGGTTTTTAATCGGCAGCCCGGCCGGTGTTGTCGAAGGCGGCAGTGAAAAACACTTCAATTCTGCGTACCTGTTGGACCCGGAAGGCAATAATATAGGACGGTACGACAAGGTTCATCTCGTACCTTACGGAGAGTACGTTCCTTTGAGAAAACTGTTTCCGTTTGTGGACAAACTGGTGGTTGGAATCGGTGATTTCAGTTCCGGAACAAAGGGGAGTACGATTTCATGGAACAATTTGAAACTTGGCGTTCAAATCTGTTTTGAAATTATTTTCCCTGACCTTGCACGCGCAGCTGTAAAAAATGGTGCGGACATATTGATCAATATCACAAATGATGCATGGTTTGGCAGGACATCCGCCCCATACCAGCATTTGTCCATGACAATTTTCAGAGCCGTGGAAAACAGAAAAGCCCTTGTCAGGTGTGCGAATACCGGCATTAGCTGTTTTGTGGGCCCTTCAGGCCGCATCTCGTCTGTTACATCACTTTACAGCGATGAGTTTGTAACTCACAATGTTCCTGTCATGAAAACAGAACCAACTCTATACACACGATTTGGAGATATTTTTGCCATCATCTGCACGGCTGCTGCTTCCATTTTACTGGCTTTAAAATATTTTAAGCGCTTTCAATAACGGCCGTAGCACGTATTTCCACCAGTAACCCCGGAAGCACCAACTCCTTTACACCTACTGCAGTCCATGCCGGATAATCTTTTTTAAAAAACTCCGCCTTTGCTTTTGCAAATGCGCCCATATCACTCATTGAAATATGGTAAGTCACCAGTTCAACAACATCTTCAAAAGCCGCACCGGCTGCCTCAAGCACTTTCTCCAAATTCTTAAATGCCTGACGTGATTGGGCCTCTATCCCCTCAGCCATCTGCAGTTTTTCATCCATTCCCACCTGTCCGGATATCCATATCATATGACCCTTGCGAATTGCCTGAGAAAACTGCATTGATTGATAAATACCTTCTGTTCCGGGTGGGTTAATTAAAGTTTTTTTCATGAATTGTTCCTTTTTAAATTTAGTGGTTTCTCGATTAGTGTATACATCTTTACAAAAGTATTATCAATGAGGGCAAGGGCTATTTTGTAGCCGGAATATGAAAAAAACAGATAAAAAACAGCCGTTAAAACCGAAATTTTCGGTTTTGGTTAAAACTATGGTTGAATTTCTTTGTTGCCTGCGATTATTATATTGTTTATAGCTATACTGTATGTATCCAGGTTCAGGATGTATTCAAATTCAGGAGGTAAATATGTCATCAGAACTTAAAACCGATATAAACGATTCTTACCAGAAACTTGAACAGATGAAAGACTGTCTTTGACCTTGCCAATAAAGAAACCAGACTGAAAGAGATTGAAAGTATAATCGCCCAGGAAGGCTTCTGGGATGATCCTGAACAGACCACAGATATACTAAAAGAACGAACAGCTATTACCGGCCGAATTGATTTCTGGAAACAATTGAACACAAATCTTGAAGATATCGATGTTTTATACAGTCTTTCCATAGAAGAATCAGACGAAGACACCATGGCCGAAGTGGCCCAAAAGCTCGAATCAATGAAAAAAAGCCTGCACAGATTTTCGCTTGAACTCATGCTTGGCGAAGAAGATGATCCGTGCGATGCTATTGTTTCCATCAACGCAGGTGCCGGAGGGACGGATTCCCAGGACTGGGCGGAAATGCTTTTTAGAATGTATTCACGCTGGGTAGACAGAAAAGGGTTCTCCCGTGAATTGATCGATTTCCAGCCAGGCGACGAAGCCGGGATTAAGAATGTGACCTTTAATGTTAAAGGTGATTATGCCTATGGCTATATGAAATTTGAAACCGGCGTGCATCGCCTTGTAAGAATTTCTCCGTATAATGCCAGCGGCAAACGGCATACGTCTTTTGCTTCTGTATTTATTTATCCTGAACTCAAAAAAGAAATTGTCGTGGATGTGGATGACGGAGAACTGCGTGTAGATGTTTACAGGGCAAGCGGCGCCGGCGGGCAGCATGTTAATAAAACCAACAGTGCTGTCAGGATTACGCATCTTCCAACAGGTATTGTTGCCCAGTGCCAACAGGAAAAATCCCAGCACCGAAACAGGGAGTTGGCAATGAAGGTTCTGAAAGCAAGGCTTTACCAGTATGAAAAGCAGAAACAGGATAAGAAAATACAGGAAATGCACGATGGAAAGGAAAACATTGCCTGGGGCAATCAGATCAGATCATATGTCCTTCATCCATACCAGATGGTAAAGGACCACCGGACCAATTTTGAAACTGGAAATATTAACCGGGTTCTTGACGGTGATCTCAATCCTTTCATCGAAGAGGCGCTGCTTTCAGGTGCTGTATAGTGGATCCGGAAAACATAATATCAGAGTTCTATGATCAGGGGTCAAAGACCTATGACATTCTTATCCGGCACAGCAGACAGGTTGCCGAAAAAGCTCTTGTTATCGCCGAGAACGTCAGGCACCTGAAGCCGGACATGGATTTTATAAGGCAGGCAGCCATGCTTCATGATATAGGTATTTTTATGACAAGCTCCCAGTCACTTGGATGCCATGGAATGCATCCTTATGTTGCCCATGGATATCTTGGAAGGGCGTTACTTGAAAAAAAGAACCTGCTGCGCCATGCCCTTGTTTGCGAAAGGCACGTTGGGGCCGGTATAACAGCAGATGATATCAAGGCGTATAACTTGCCTTTACCGGTTCGCGATATGGTGCCCTTGTCTTTAGAGGAAAAAATCATCTGTGTTGCAGACAAGTTTTTTTCGAAGAGTGAAAATTCGATGCATTCGGAAAGATCGCTCGACAAAGTGATTTCGGTCATCAAGAGCTATGGAAACAAAAACCTGGAAAGGTTCATGAAATGGCTTAAGCTATTTGGATACTGATTATGCCAGACGTTGATTATGATAGACGTTGATTATGATAAACGAATTCGAACTTATTGAAAAGCTCCTTGCTTATGCCCCGGAAAAAACAGGGAGAAGTGATTCGCCGCTACGCGTTCCTGCGGGCGACGACGCCTGCCTTCTAAACCAAATAAAAAACCCGGTGGTCACCACAGACACCCAAAGACACGGGGTTCATTTCAAGCTTGACTGGCAGACACCGGAAGAGATCGGTCAAAAAGCAGTGACCTCAACCCTTAGCGATCTCGCGGCTTCGTATGCAATGCCTATCAGCCTATTTGTCAACCTTGCGGTACCGCCATCCATTAAAGACAGCACCCTGGAAAAAATTTACAAAGGAATGAAAAAAGCGCTTGTTCATTACAGCTGCACACTGGGAGGCGGTAATGTGTCGGAAGGCAGAGATCTGTCCCTCGACCTTTTTGCCATAGGGGAAGGGCGTGACGATATTTTTCCTGTGCGGTCCAGCGCAACTGCAGGATATGGTGTTTATTCTACAGGCCCTCTTGGACTTGCCGCATCAGGCCTTGATGCCTTAAAGCGCGGAGACGTATCATTTACAAGACTTGTTTCATGTTTTAAAAATCCATATGCAAGGTTTGATGCCGCAGAAATCCTGGCTGAAAACCGTGTCATGTGTGTAATCGATATCAGCGACGGCCTTGCAGGAGATGCGGGTCATATTGCAAAAGCTTCCGGGGTCTCCATCAAACTCGTTGTACCCCCAGGGCAGATTGATCCTGATATGTCAGCCTACTGTGAAAAATACGGGCTTATACCGGAAAATATGCTTCTTGCCGGAGGCGAAGACTATGAACTGCTGTTTGCCTGTGCCCCGGAAACGTTTGACAGGGTCAAAAAAAGGCTCCCCGATACGTTCCAGGTGGGAGAGTGTCTGCCGTTTTGCGGTCAGCATATTACAGGCCTTCCCGCTGATGTTGCATCCTTCAGCCACGGAACCGGTTCCTGATTTGGCCTTAGACAAATATATGACAGATAAGAACAAACATTTCATGGAAATCGCCTTAGGCCTTGCTGAAGAC
>JAFDJC010000217.1 GCA_019307665.1 Deltaproteobacteria bacterium
ATTTTGTCCGCGCTCCTTAGATGATTAAAAAGTTGCCATCCAAGCATGGCAAGGCATTCCGCATCCAAATATTTTTCCGCTCGACGTTCAAACAACACAGAACATTTCGCCGAAAATTCTTCATCTGCATCGTTAAAGAGCAAAATGACAGGAATCATAGGAAGTGCATCAAACTGCATGGCAAGGTCGTAATTTACATCAAGATTTGGTTGATGACCCGATATTGATTTGCTCGCTTTTTTTAAACCAGCGAGCCTTCCTTTAAAGTATGAGGTTATGGAACGCTCAACATCATTATTAAAATAATTTGTTAAAGGACCGGAATCTTTAAAATCTCTGAAGGATACCCATTCATCTTCTTTTGGAGTTACATCCGGGCATAGTAAGAGATACTTGCTTAGAACAACACAAATATCGTAAGCTGGCTTATTTCCAGACGGATCAGTAATTCCGCTAACAGAAACCTCGTAGTTTATTCCAAATAATGGTATTTTGATTACATCCTCTTCTACTTTTCCCCCAAGGTTTGGAGCTATCGATTCAATAGAAATATTCTTGAGCTGCGCAAGATAATCTTCATAATTCCTTTCAAATACAGTTTCTTCACCTTCCATATATTTTCCTCCAATAAATCGAACATTATGATGCGTAGTGCCGCAGTCACCTAAAAAATGCACATTATACTAAAAATCCGATAAAGATCATCTATTTTAAACCGTAGAGATGCCAGTCATAATTTTTTCCAAAAACCTGTTGGCCGTCATGAGCAAGACTGAATGTTGTACACGCCCGGCCTGTCTGTGAAGCCAGACTGAATATTAAACATTGATAATCAGGAATCTTTTATAATATTTCATTATTTAGAATTATCCTGTAAAATTCAAAAAATCAATTGATATTATACTGCCGAACCTAACACAATGAGCGGTGTGAAGGGAAACAAAGCACAACAAAAATGTATAGGAAGCAATGGCACAACTAAAAAGTCGATGCCACGCTATCTCTTACATCCGTCTCAATAAAAAAATTTGCAACCTTCGGCTAATAGCAATTCTTCTTAGAAAAAATTTATGGTTTTGGCCTCAGGGGGAAAAGTATTTTTCTGCACGGCCGGTATATTTTTTTCTTAGTTTCGGTTTTTCTATTTTGCCGGCTGTATTTCTCTGAACATCGGCAAAGATAATTTTTCTTGGATGTTTACATCTTGTAAAATTTATTGATAAACAATAGTCTATTCCTAAACAATGACTTTTTAACTATTTGTAATCAAGACTAATATTATATTGCTTGTTTTGGCACATGCTTTGCTCTATGCTGAATAAAGGCACATTATAAATGCCAGGGAGGCAGACGTCATGATTTATGAGTCAGAGTAAAAAGGAAACATAACATGTTTTTTATTATCAGTTTTTATTTTGCCTTTGCAATTTTTAGCTTTGGTTTGCTCTACAAGGTATCAACCTGGTTCCGTTATAATCTCGATTCAACAGCCGGCAGGATATCCACTACACAACGAGTTTCTTGCGCAATTAAAGGTATTCTTTTAACCATATTTAGCGCAAAATTCTTTATCCTTCTAAAGGTTTTTGTTTTTGATGTGCTCCTTCAGATAAGAATATTGAGGGAAAGCGTTCTCCGGTGGGTCATGCATATGTTTATTTTCTGGGGATTCATGTTACTGCTTTTTATGCATGCTCTGGATAAATTTGTAACAACTCCTCTGTTTACGGATTATTATTCAACACTAAATCCGTTTTTGTTCTTGCGGAACCTGTTCGCTGCCATGGTAATCACAGGCATTATTCTCGCAGTCTATCGGCGATTTTTTGTAAAAACGCCCCGCTTTTTTACAAATGCAATGGATAAATACGCCATTATTATACTTACTGTTATTTTAATTTCGGGCATACTCCTGGAGGGAGTAAAAATTACTTCCCATACCGAATTTCAAACCATGGTAGAGGATTATTCCGGTCTTACCATGGAAGACGACGAAAATGAGCTAAAGGCACTTGAAAGTTACTGGGTTAAGGAGTTTGGTGTGGTCTCTTCTAAAGTAAAGGGTCCTTTTGACGTTGAGACTGTAGAATTTGGTAAAGAATCCCATGAAATGAATTGCGCAGAGTGCCATACAAGGCCCCAATGGGCATTTATAAGCTATGGGGTTGCAAAGACAATTAAATCGATCGCCGCAGGATTAGACAGGTATGATTTTCCAACCTTCTTATGGTACATACATTTCATGGCATGTTTCTTGGGCCTTGCCTATCTTCCTTTCAGTAAAATGTTTCACATCTTTGTCAGCCCGCTGAGCCTTCTTACAAACGCTGTAATGGACAAAGAAAAATCCGACCCGGCCAATATAGCCACCAGGCAGGTAATGGAATTGGATGCCTGCACTCACTGCGGGGTTTGCAGTTTGAGATGTGTCATAGGTATTTCTTTTGAGGAAATTGGAAATTTGTACATTCTTCCCTCTGAAAAGATTGCAGCCTTAAAGGCACTTGCTGCTGGGAGAAATCTAAGCGAGCAGGAACTCAGAATTATCCAGGATGGTCTTTATTTGTGTACCGGTTGTATCCGTTGTACCGAAGTTTGTCCTGCCGGTATCAACCTGCAGGATTTATGGTTCAATGTCAGGGAGGCTTTGCTTCAGAAAGGTTATCCTGAATTCTATATTTTCTCCCAGTTTTCCTTTTTACGAGGACTAAAGAGTGGTGGAATGGTTCAAGATCATTATCAAAAGCCCTTGACACTGGTCAAAAAATCTATTGCTGACGAGTTTAAATTACTTGATATGCCGGATAGTGCTATAAAACTAACACATTTGTACAAAGAATTCAGAAAAAAATTAGCCGTATCAATGCAAGGTAAAACATCTTCATCTTGCTTTGCCTGCAAAACCTGCTCATTAGCCTGTCCAGTTGTGTGTAACTTTGAAAAGCCGGTAGAATCCCTGGGGTTGACACCTCATCAGCTTATACATGCCGCCAATTTAGGACTCATTAATCTGGTTTTTGGATCAAAAATGCTGTGGAGTTGTCTTGGCTGTTATGAGTGCCAGGAACATTGCCCTCAAGGTGTTCGCGTTACGGATGTATTCTTTGAACTCAAGAATTTAGCAATAAAACACTTTAATGAAAAGGCGTCAGCTTCGCAGACGGGGAAAAGATTATGAAAATTGCATTATTCCGCTGTTGCAACACGAATATCTGTCTTAAACATAATGAATCAGTAATGGATTCGGTTTTAAAGGGACTTGATGTGGAAGCGGTGGATGTAAAAGAATTTGGTTGCTGTGGCTACCCTTTAAAAAACATTGAACTTAAGGCTTATATTCTTTGTTCCGCAAGAAATCTATCTTTAGCCGAGGAAAAAGGTCTGAATATTATTACTTTCTGCAGTTGTTGCTACAGTAGCCTTAAGCGTGCAAATCATCTTATGAAAGAAGATGTTTCAATACAAAAAGAGATCAATACGACTCTCGAAAAAGAAGGGCTTATATACGATGGCGGCGTTGAGGTAAAGCATTTCCTCGATATTGTTTATAAAGATATTGGTATTAAGAATATTAAAGAAAAGATAGCTAAGACCTTCAAAGGTCTTAAGATTGCTACTCACTATGGATGCCAACTTCTGAAACCAAGGCAAATTATGAAGTTTGACAATCCGGCAGCCCCTTCAAAATTTGATGAACTTGTTGAAATTACCGGTGCCAAGAGCATACTCTGGCCAACAAAGCTTCAATGCTGCGGCGCCCCGACATGGGGAATAAATGATGATCTGTCCATGGACTTAATGGAAAGGAAAATAAGAGATGCCGGGCAATCCGGCGCTGATTTTTTGTGTACCGCCTGCCCATTTTGTCAGCTTCAGTTTGACAAAGTTCAAAAGATGCTTGTTTCTAAACGCAATTTAAAGCATTACCTCCCAGCTATTCTCTATCCACAGCTACTGGGGCTTAGTCTGGGAATTGATGCAGGGGTTCTGGGGATTGACAAAAACGAGTTAGACTTAACCGGAATCATGGATTTTCTGCAGTAGATGTTATCTCCGACAACAGGCTTAAATAAAAAGCCTGGTTGTTAAACTGTTATTCCCTTGTATTCCTTTTCATATACATCAGCTACATCAGCTTGTCTACATCTGTTTAAAGATATGAATGTAAGAGCGGCTGACCGTGAGGGTTTCGGGGTGATCTTTTAGTCTGACGACCCCGCGTCCAGTAAGAGAACGGCTCATTTTGGCTATGCACCCTGCATTCACTATTGTTCCCCGGTGAATACGCCAGAACTTATTGGGATCAAGCTCATTGGCCAGTTCTTTAATGGGTTTTCTGATGAGGGATTCACCATCTTTTGTTATGACCATGGTATATTTATCGCTTGCCTTGAAGTATAAGACCTCTTCAACGGGAACAAGCCTGATCTCCTCACCCTGTTGGGCCCGAATCCACTGAAGGTAGTCCGGTGTTTCTTTGTTGGGGAGGGCGGCTACTATTCGCTCTACTACCTTGGAAAGATTGGCAGGAGGCCCGGACGATGTGGTGAGCTGCTTTTTTAATCGGTCAGTGGTTTTTTTCAATCTTTCACGGGTTACCGGTTTCAGGATGTAGTCAATGGCCTCATTCTCAAAGGCTTCCACTGCGTACTGATCGTAGGCAGTGATAAAGACAACCCGGCATGAGTCTGCAATTCTTTTTGCCACTTCCATGCCGGAAAGGCCGGGCATTCGGATATCGAGAAAGGCGATATGGGGATGGTACTCATCTATCAGCTCTAAGGCCTCCTGACCATTTTTGGCTTCACCGCAAATAACAAGATCAGCCCACACATCAGAAAGTCTTGATTTCAGATAGCTCCTTAACTGATCTTCATCATCCGCGATGATTGCTTTTATTTCCTGCATGTGGGACCTCAATAATTGCTTTTAGGCCGCATGGCCGGTTATCTTCTAATATCAAGCGTCCTTTATCACCATATATGGATTGTAAACGCTCCCTGATGTTGGAAAGACCCATCCCCGGATTACTTTCTTCATAGAACCCGACACCGGTATCTGCAATCTCCAACCGGAGGATCTCTTCATTTTCTTCTCCGCGTATGAACACTTCGCCACCCTCGATTTTTGGTTCCAGTCCGTGCTTGATGGCATTTTCCACCAAGGGTTGAATCAACATCGGGGGAAAAGGGATGTCCTTTATGCTGTCCGGCACATCGACCTGGTATCGCAGTCTTTCACCCATACGAACCTTAAAGATGTTCATATATGACCGTATCATTTCCATTTCCTGGCCAATAGTGGTTGTCTCGCTCCTTGTTTTGGAAAGTGATGTTCGCAAATAATGGATCAGATCCTCCAGCATATGTTTTCCCTTTTCCAGATCGGTTTCGAGCAGGCTTACGATGTTGGAGAGTGTGTTAAACAAAAAGTGAGGTTCAATCTGGGCCTGGAGAAGCCGCAGGTTGCTTTCCACGGCCTTTTTTTCACTAATTCCCTGGAGAAAATGAAATAGCTGATTATAGTTCCAAATACGAGCCCAAGGATTATCATCTGGAACAAACTGTATTCTTGAAAAAAGATAGAAGTACCTATTCCAGCAGCCACAGTGCCCAACAAGGTTCCAATGACCGATCCTATAATCATAGCAATAAATATGGCAGCAATCTGGATAAAGGGTTTGGCGGATTTAAAAAGAAAATTGACAAGCAAGATACAGGCACAAATAGACATGCCGATACATTGAGTAATGATGAAGGTTTTCACAAACCCGCCACCGAATTCGAGAAAAGTCAGGAATAGGGCAATAGCGGTGTTGAAGAGGGCGGTATAGGAAAAGGATTTGAGCACATGCCTTCGGTTTATCACTGCGAATTTTGGGTCCATGTTCATTTTTGTCCGGGGTTTTTCCTGTTTGATACCATTCGTTTCTTTCTAAGGCAATACATCAATAAGACCACCTTTATATCTGGAGCGAACAAAACTCACAAAAACACAGATGTCGTCGTTTGTAAATAACGTCATCGGTTTCGTTCTGAGATCGTGCTGCGTGAGGTGATTTGAAAACGCTCCTGACCGAAGGCAACGATCCCTCATACAGCAATACACCTTGAAACGGGCGATGAGCCTGACATTGCCGCGCAGTTTCGGTTGGCGGTTTTGGATTATCAAACCTCCCTTTTCGATTTAATAGCCTTTATCACCTTTAGCATCAGTCTAAACGGTTTCGACTTCAATTCTGTCTGATTGATAGATCCTGCCATGTACAGATTCATGTCCTCGGAATAATAAAGGAATGCGCCGGTAGAACCTGAATGACCCCATAAAGGCGGTACTTTCATCAACATATTGATGAACCAGGGTAGTTTGAAGTACATCGTTCCGTACCCATATTGAAGCGGAAATTGCAATTTGTGCCAGTTATGCATCGTCTTCAGCGTGTCTCCACTGACAATTCGCCCTTCATTTAGGGCTTTCAGAAAAATGATACATTCTTCTGCTGTAGAGACAATGCCACCATCAGCCCAGTATGCCCCATTCGAGCGGGTG
>JAFDJC010000218.1 GCA_019307665.1 Deltaproteobacteria bacterium
CCAATCTGGCGCGTGACTTGGTCAAGGGTTATGCTTTGGCCCTCAAAATTGCGAAAAACATTGTAAATGGTAGGTGTTGTTTCATCGGTTTCGATATTCAGGCCCTTCCCTGCATGGCCCTGGGGATCCATATCGATAAGAAGCACTTTTCGCCCCTGAGAAGCCAGGCTGGCGGATAAGTTAATTGAAGTGGTTGTTTTTCCGCACCCACCTTTCTGATTGGCAACAGCAATAACTCTCATCATGACCTCCTTCTTTACCCGAATGACAGGCTGAACCCGACTACCTGAATCGGCCAGCAGACCCTTTTGTTTCTGAAGACTTGAAAAAGCCCTGAAAAGAACTTGTAATTGGGTAAGAGAAGATAGAAGATTTGTAATGAACTGGCTTTTTCGTGATAAAATATTACCAGTTGCAGATGTTGAGTGTCAAGGAAAACAGCACAAGATGTAGTGGCTGCCAAATATCTTTTTCTCATAAGAGCCAGGTACAAAACATTCACTTTGACGTCATACCCCCTCAGGGTGCTCAGACCCGCCCCGAAGGGGTGTGAAGTCAAAGTGGGCGTTTTGAAATCGGTTCAGTTGTTTAAAATACAATATTTTGATAAAGTTAATGCATTCAATGGATCTCCTGTAACCGATGTAAGACCCTGGTTCCCGGAAATTGCTCACTGTCAAATGTGATCATACCAATGGGAGCCCTGGAATCAATGGCATTAACTTAAAGGAATCTTCTATCCGGTGATCGAAAAATGTGTACAGCAGAGGGTTTTATGCTCAAGGCGTACGGCGCTGAGATCATGCCATGACCTAGGAGGCTGTCCGAGAATGCCCTTTTCCCCAAACTCTTCGTTATGTCCAAAAAAATTATCCTCGGAATATCAACTATATGCCTGTGGTAATTTTTTCAGGCATTCCTCGATTTTGGAAAAAATTGCTATTCTCGGACAGCCTCCTAGACAGACTCTCTCCGAACATTTTGATTTCAGAGGAAGTTTATATTATCAATGGAAGAATTCCTTTTTTACCATGAGCCCTGTGCCTTAAGTTTTTGCCATTGGCCCTGGAATAGATCGGCATTGCTGACCTGTAAGTGGACTTGATGCTTTTTAAGTTGAGACCGCAATAAAACCATTTAACAAAAGGGGGCGGACTATGGGCTTTAGGACGAGAGATACAGGGACTCCTAAGGAAAACAAGAACGTTTCCCCTGAAATGTCTTTCGATAGATTTGTCATTAACAGTATTCCAACTGCGGTTTTCTCGGTCAACGCCGATCTCAAGATTACCGGTTTCAACCCAAAAGCTACTGAGATAACCGGATATACGGAAAAAGAGGTTATGGGAAGTTATTGTGGTGAAATCCTTCGCGGAGGCATGTGCACAGAACAATGCCCTTTACAATCGGTTCTGAAAGAGCATAAACCCATTTCCTTTATCGCAACGACCATCCGTAAAAAAGACGGCGAAACGATTCCTGTTAGGATGAATTCGGCGGGATTATTCGATGGTGACGGCCGTTTACTTGGTGCAGTGGAATCATTTTGGGACATTTCCCCTTTGAAAGCCATGCAGCGGGAAAGGGACAACCTCATCTCCATGCTCGCCCATGACATGAAGTCCTCCATTACCATTATTGGCGGCATTGCCTTACGACTTTTGAAAAAGATGGGCAGCCTGAGCAACGAAGATCAGAAAAAACATCTTCAAATCATAAAAAAAGAATCAGCAAACCTGGAGTTTATGGTGAACGATTTCCTGGATTACGCCCGTTTGCAGACAGGCAATCTGCAACTGGATTTTTCTTCCACACTACTGGATAAGGAATTGACGGAACTTTTTGATGCCTATCAGAATGAGGCTATCCGAAATCAGATTGAATTAGAGTTCCGAACAGATGAGGCATTATCGGTAATTGAGAGTGATGCCAAGCATCTGCGCAGGGTATTTGCCAATATTCTGGATAATGCCCTTAAGTTCTCAAAAGAGAATACAAAAATCACCCTCACCTCAGAGGAGAGTGAGAATGAGGCCATCATCAAAATAAAAGACCAAGGATGCGGTATAGATCCGAAGGATCTACCCTATATTTTTGACGCCTTTCATCGAGGTAGAGATGCAAAACAGTATAAAGGCTCAGGAGTCGGACTGGCAGCAGCAAAGACAATTGCTGAAGCCCATGGGGGCCGGATCAAGGTGGAAAGCAAGTTGGGGATGGGATCGGAATTCACTATTATTCTACCAAAGACAATAAAAACGGAGGATGAATAATAAGGAATAGAATAAAATTCCTTTCCTCCGAAATTCTTCCTCAAGCAAATGGAGTTATCATGAGCCAGACACTGGAAAACCAGACACAAATTATTCTAGATAGTATCGCCGATGGAGTCTTCACTGTTGATTTGGATAGGAAGGTCACATCCTTTAACCGTGCGGCTGAAAAGATAACAGGTATCAAAAAGGAAGACGCCCTTGGTCGCCAGTGTTGGGAAGTATTCCGAGCCAGCATCTGCGAAACCCAATGTGCTTTGCGCCAAACCATGAAAACCGGGCAACAACTCGTTAACCAATCCATCTTTATTGTTGACTCTGAAGGTGAGCGCATCCCGATCAGCATCTCAACCGCTATCTTGAAAGACAAAGAAAATAATACGATAGGAGGAGTGGAGACGTTCCGAGACCTCAGCCTGGTCGAAGCATTGCGAAAAGAATTATCCGGACGCCATTCTTTTCAGGATATTATCAGCAAGGATAAGGAGATGTTGAGACTTTTTGGAATGCTTGAGCAGATTTCCGAGAGTGACACAACGGTCCTCATTCAGGGAGAAAGTGGGACAGGAAAAGAGCTTTTTGCAAAGGCAATCCATTCCCTTAGTCATCGAAGGAATGGGCCGATGATCACAATCAATTGCGGTTCTTTACCGGACACGCTCCTTGAATCCGAACTTTTCGGATATAAAGCCGGCGCTTTTACTGATGCAAAAAAAGATAAGCCCGGGCGTTTGGCCCTTGCCAAAGGTGGAACCCTTTTTCTGGATGAAGTGGGGGATGTCTCTCCTGCGTTACAGGTAAGACTTCTTCGAGTACTCCAGGACAGAACCTACGAACCCCTGGGAGGCACAAAATCCGAGACAGCGGATGTCAGGATCGTATCAGCCAGCAATAAAGATCTGGTGCGACTTGTAGAAGAAGGAAAATTCCGTGAAGACCTGTATTATCGAATAAATGTCGTTAAGCTTGAACTCCCTCCTTTGAGGGAACGTAAAGGAGACATCCCCCTTTTGATTGAACATTTCATAAAAAAATTCAATCAGTTAAACAGTAAAGAGATCCAGGGAGTTTCTGCTGAAGTTTTACCTATCCTTATGTCTCTCGATTTCCCCGGTAATATCCGCGAACTGGAGAATATCATCGAATATGCCACAGTTGTCTGCAAAGAAAACCTGATAGGTATTGAACATGTGCCCGATTATCTTCGCCAGGGTTCACATGGCGTAGAAAGAAATCATGTCGGAAAAACCCGGGAAAAAAACGTGTCATGGGACGGTATGAAAAAGAGTTTTATCTATGAGACTCTCATGAAAAACAACTGGAATAGAAGAGAAACTGCAGCCCAACTGGGCATACATCCAACCACCCTATGGCGAAAGATTAAACATCTCAAGATCGACATCCCAAAGCAGGATGGTCGCACAAAAATACCCTGACTTCATTGCAAATATGCATTTATGCTTCATTGCAACATTGTATTTTTGCAATATTGCAATGCATCCATAGCCCTTCTTAAAACACACTCTTATTTACTTATACTTTATAATTCAATAGGTTGCGCCATCATTTGTTCTGTGCAGATATTGGCATGAAAAATGCTATCTTACACGATCGACAACATTGCAGTCATTGGTTCAAAATCCCATACCAAGAAAAGCCGATCATGCCAGGCTTAGATCAAACCGTATCCATGGGAATGGGCCCAATGACAGGTGGGGCATGTGGGGATCGTAATCAGTTTCTATCCACAGTGCGACCAGGACGGGAAAGGCTCAAATTCGAATCGGAAATTTAGGCATTTTGAGAAAGGAACCGGACTTCCATGAGAATCGCTATTCCCATCTGGGAGGACAAGATTTCGCCTGTTTTGGACACAGCTTCCAGGCTGTTGATTGTGGAGATAGAAGATCAAGAGGTGGCTTCCCGATTCGAAATATATCTTGACGAACAGGATCTGTCACGAAGATGTTTTCGTATCCGGGGCATGGAGGTAGATATCCTGATATGCGGTGCCATATCCCACCACTTTGTAAGGATGCTGACTGGCTCCGGGATCGATGTTATTCCTGAGATATCAGGCAAGGCAGAGGAGGTTTTAAAGGCCTATCTCAAAGGAGACCTTTTTAATTCAAGGTTTTTTATGCCGGGCTGCAATGGGTACAGATTCAGACAAAAAACCGGGCTATTATCTTTCAATCAATCATGCAGGCAACCGGGAAAGAAAAGAGGACCCGGCCAAGGGAACAAAACATAATGAAGGTGGCAGTTAGTGCAACAGAAAAAGATTTGGACGCACTCCTGGACCCGTTATTCGGGCGCTGTGCCTTTTTTATTATCGTTGATACCGATGATATGGGCTTTGAGGCATTCGATAACCCGAACATAGCCCTTCAAGAGGAGGCCGGAATTCAATCTGCCCGCTTTGTAGCCTCCAAAGGCGCCGAAGTTGTTATGACAGGACATTGCGGCCCCAACGCTGTCCAGGAACTCACGAAAGAGGACATCAAGATTATAACCGGTGTGATGGGCACGGTAAGACAGGTGGTGGATACATACAGGACAGGAAGGCTGCTGACCACTGACAAGGCCAATGTCGAGGAATATTTTGGAAAGAAAACCGTAGATGCTGTAGAAGAAGACGAGAATCAAGGTCATGACAATTCAGGGAATCATTCGAAGAACAAGCCCTGGTACGGCTATGTCAGACTGCAGCAGGAAACGCCAGACGAATCAAAGGGAGACAAATAACAATGGAGAGCCAGAGTGGCGGAATAAGCAATCAGCCGGATCAGCATGCCATACAGGATGCGGAGATCAAAGACAGGCTGAGCCATATCAAGAATAAGATCCTGGTCATGAGCGGAAAAGGGGGCGTAGGCAAAAGCAGTGTGGCCGCCTATCTTTCCGTATGCCTGGCGAATAAAGGGTATAAAGTCGGACTGATGGATATAGACCTTCATGGGCCGAGCATCCCACGAATGCTGGGACTTAACGGAACCGTAAAGCCCGCCTTCCACCCAGGCAAGGCCATGCCGGTCAATTTAATGCCCAACCTGGATGTCATTTCCATTGAAACCCTCATGGGTGAGAATAAGGATGCAGCGACAATCTGGAGGGGCCCCATCAAGATAGGTGTTATCAGGCAGTTTATTTCCGATATTGAATGGCCGGATCTTGATTATCTGATTATTGACTCTCCCCCCGGGACAGGAGATGAACC
>JAFDJC010000219.1 GCA_019307665.1 Deltaproteobacteria bacterium
AGTAATGCTTGGAGGTCTGCTTGCCGGAACAGAGGAAAGTCCTGGTGAAACGATATTCTTTCAGGGGCGCAGCTATAAAGTATACCGAGGGATGGGCTCTGTTGAGGCAATGAAAAGAGGCAGCAAGGATCGATACTACCAGGGAGAAGATGTTGATGAAGATAAATTGGTTCCAGAGGGAATAGTCGGAAGAGTTCCTTACAGGGGTACGGTCATTTCGAACATTGAGCAACTGGTTGGAGGGCTGAAGGCCGGTATGGGATATGTCGGCAGTCGCACCATAGAAGAATTAAGAGAAAAATCAAGGTTTATAAAAATCAGTGCCGCCGGTATGCGGGAAAGTCATGTTCATGATGTTATCATTCCTAAAGAGGCGCCGAATTACCGGTTAGATTAAATTTAAAAAATTAATTATGACGATCATGTAAACAATCAACAAATCCATTTATTGTCATTCCGGCTTTCGCCGGAGTGACGGAATTGGGGCTTTTTCAAAGCCACTAAAAACAAAAACAGGAAACTATGACAGACACAACCAATTTTGTTCATCTGCATGTTCATACACAGTACAGCCTTCTTGATGGCGCTATACGTCTAGACCCTCTCATGAAAAAAGCTGCTGAATTCAATATGAAATCGATTGGCATTACAGACCATGGAACAATGTTCGGCACCATCGAATTTTATGAAAAAGCGGTAAAGGCTAATATTAAACCTATCATCGGTTGTGAATGTTATGTGGCCCCTAGAACACTCTATGACAAAACATCGTTTGATGCCAAAAGACTTAGGCATCTTGTGCTTTTGGCTGAGAATCAGGAAGGGTACCGCAATTTGTGCAAGCTTGCCACCATAGCACAACTTAAAGGATTTTATTATAGACCTCGTATCGACAAAGATATTTTAAAACAACATAAAGAGGGAATTATAGCCCTGTCCGCATGTTTGCATGGTGAAATTCCAAAACTGATACTTGAAGGTAAAAAGGACGAGGCATTAAAAACCGCACAATTCTATCAGAATCTTTTAGGCGAAAACAATTTTTTCCTGGAAATACAACACAATGGTTTAGAAGAACAGAGTAAAGTCAATCATGTACTTGCCGAAATGAGCGACAGGCTTTCAATCCCACTTGTGGCTACCAACGACTGCCACTATCTTGACAGCCGGGATATGCAAGCACATGATGCACTCCTGTGTATTCAGACAGGTAAAACCATTAAAGAAGAAGACCGGTTCCGTTTTCATACCGACCAGCTTTATTTTAAATCCGGCCAGGAGATGCAGGAAACTCTCGGGCATTATCCGGGAGCCATAGATAATACAATAGAAATCGCAGAACGCTGTCATGTTGAATTCGATTTTAATACTTATCATTTTCCTGGATTTACGACTGATTCAGACAAGTCCACAGACGAGCTTTTTGATTTGGAAGTAAGGAAAGGATACCAGGAGAGGCTGCAGAAGTTAAAATCAAAGACACCCGACCTCGATCAGGACATTTACGATAAAAGGCTTGAATATGAGGTTGAAGTCATCAAAAAAATGGGGTTTTCGAGTTATTTTTTAATTGTGGCTGATTTTATAAGGTTTGGTAAGGAAAACGGGGTTCCTGTTGGGCCTGGTAGAGGGTCTGCTGCGGGGAGTATTGTGGCATACTCCCTCGGCATTACGGATCTTGATCCGATAGAACACGGCCTTATTTTTGAACGTTTTCTGAATCCTGCAAGGACAAGTATGCCGGATATTGATGTCGACTTTTGTATTAACGGTCGCGAGAAGGTGTTCAAGTATGTCGTTGATCGATATGGGGGCGGAGACTATGTGGCACAGATTATTACTTTTGGAAAACTTAAAACCAGAGCGGTGATTCGTGATGTGGGCAGAGCGCTTGATATACCCCTTAGCGAGGTTGATAAAATAGCAAAAATGGTGCCTGATGTATTGAATATCAGTCTCAGTGATGCAATAGCTCAGGAGCCGAGACTTTCAGAGCTTGCCAGGGAAAATTCTGAAATAGAAAACTTATTGCAAATATGCCGTGTCTTAGAAGGCCTTCCAAGACATGCATCCACCCATGCAGCCGGTGTTGTAATAAGTGACAAACCGCTTGTCAATTACCTTCCCCTGTACAAGGGAAAAAAGGGGGAGGTCGTCACCCAGTTTGACATGAAGAAAGTTGAAAAGATCGGACTGATCAAATTCGATTTTCTTGGACTTCGCAATTTAACGGTTATTGATAATACATTGAAGATAATCGGAGAGCAGGGTAAAACGCCACCGGATATAGTGAATTTGCCATTTGATGACAAGGAAACGTACCGATTGCTTTCAAATGGTGATACCGCAGGCGTGTTTCAACTCGAAAGTGCCGGAATGAAAAATCTTCTTGTAAAATTAAAGCCGGAAGACTTTGCGGATGTTACAGCCCTTGTAGCACTTTACCGGCCCGGACCACTGGACAGTGGTATGGTTGATGATTTTGTTGAGAGAAAGCACGGCAGAGAGCCTGTGAAGTATCTTGTTCCTGAACTTGAACCTATTTTGAAAGAAACGTATGGTGTAATATTATACCAGGAACAGGTCATGAAAATAGCCGGGACTCTTGCCAATTACTCCATGGCAGACGCGGATGGCCTCAGAAAAGCGATGGGAAAGAAAATCGTTGAAATGATGGCTGAGCACAGAAACCTGTTCATGAAAGGAGCAACCGAAAATAACATTCCGGAGGATAAAGCAAAAAGCATTTTTGACTTGATGGAAAAATTCGGAGGATATGGTTTCAATAAATCACACAGTGCAGCTTATGCCATGATTGCATATCAGACCGCTTATCTGAAAGCGCATTTTCCTGTTGAATTTATGGCATCTCTTCTGACAAGTGAAATGCAATCATCGGAAGATGTCGTTAAATATATTGCAGAATGTCGAAGTCATGGTATTGACGTTCTTCCGCCGGATATTAATGAGAGTAAAAAAAGTTTCACCGTAAGTGAGGGTAAGATCAGATTCGGGATGGCTGCTGTAAAAAATGTTGGGGAAGCGGCCATAGAATCGATAATTGAAGAGCGTAATAAAGACAAATTCTCTTCTCTTTTTAAGTTTTGTGAACGGGTTAGTCTCAGAAAAGTAAACAAACGTGTTATTGAAAGCCTGATTAAATGCGGTGCATTTGATTCAACAGGCGATTTTCGGTCAAGAATGATGGCATCCCTTGAAGATGCACTTGATTACGGACAAGTGATTCAGAAAGAAAGGTCGGACCCGCAAATGGGCCTTTTTGATATGGATGACGAGGCCATGTTAACCAATGTTCCGTCCATGCCGGAAATCGACGAGTGGAGTGAAAAAGAGCGGCTTGTTTTTGAAAAGGAATCACTTGGCTTTTATGTTTCAGGTCATCCTCTTGCTCGATATGTACACATAATGGATAAGTTTACTAATGCAGATTCTGTTTCAATAAAGGAGATGAATGACAAAGCGGCAATTAGAATTGGCGGCATCATCAGCAATATTAAAAATTTACGAACAAAACGGCAGGAGTTGATGGCGTTTATCAATATTGAGGACTTGAAAGGTTCGGTTGAAATAATTATTTTTCCAAGAGTATTCAAACAGGCAGAAGATCTTTTGAAAGAAGATGTGTCCGTAATAATCCAGGGTGAAGTCCAGAAAGAGGAAAAAGGTGTTAAAGTAATTGCCGAATCCGTGGTGCCCATAGAAAAGGCTGAAGAAAACTGGACAGCGAGTGTTCACATCACATTGAATGCCGGCAGGACAGACAGAAACACGTTAAATGAACTGAAAAAGATACTTGAAGTTTACCAGGGATCATGTTCGGGATATCTTCATTTGAAAATTCCTGAGAAGTCGGATACAGTTATAGAGCTTCCGGATACGTTAAGACTTGAAACCGGAGAGGATCTGGTGAGAGAAGTTAACCGACTGTTAGGATATAACGCAATTCAAACCGAATGCAGTGAGATATCCATTTCCCAGCAAAAAAAAAGATTCAACGGCAATAATCGTCATTCAAACACCTGGAACTGATTCAGATATTACCAGGAAATGCTCATCTGTTACCAAGAAATGCTCATCATCGAACAATTCAGGCCACTGCCTATTCCCAGAAGGGCGACATGATCACCTTTTTTAATTGTTTTTTCTTTCTCAGCCAGAGAAAGTGTTATTGGTACTGCGGCAGGTCCTATATTGCCAAGTGTATAAAAGTTAAGCTGTGATTTTTCAGGTGTTAGGCCAAGGACCTGGTTCAGGACTTCCATGTTTCTAGCACTTACCTGATGCGGCATATATCGGTCAATTGTTGCATCGCTCCAGTTTTCAAGTCGTGTGCCGGCTATTTTCCATGTTTCATTGGCTAGCTTAACACCGTATTTCATCACTTTAGGCGCGTCGGCTTTCATACGTTTCTTCTGGCCTAGACATAATCTGCTATGCTCTGTCGCAGCCCGGCTTACTGATCCGTTTACAACGTGGCCTGTGCGTGACAGGTCTTTATGACTCAATATCATTGCGGCGCCTCCGGAACCCAGAGTAAGTGTGGCGAAGTTTTCCTGAAATGTCTGCATTGTGATATCCGGGCTCTGTAAAATATTAATGGTAGATTCAACGACCTCACGGGCGTTTTCACCATCGACAATTAATCCGTATTTAATAAGGCCGGTTTCGATCATTATTATTATCGTACTGATGCCATTGATAAAACCAAGGCAGGCGTTGCCGATATCAAAGTTAATACATTCCGGAGAAAGTTCAAGATTTCCGTGCACCATGCATGAGATGGACGGTTCAATATAATCTTTGCATACCGATGTGCTGATTATGCATCCTATTTCATTTTTATCAATACCGGCTGCCTCTATGGCTTTTCGGGCAGCCTTTGTGGCAATATCGCTCGGCATAACATCGATATCGAAGAATCGTCGTTCTCGAATGCCTGTGAGGCCTTCAATAATACCTTTTGGAACTTCTATACGTTCCATTGTTTCACTGATCTGATCTTCAAGATAAGAAGAGAGGATAGCATCTGTTGCCTCTTCATATTCTACTGATTCTATTGTTGTATTTCCACCTATGCTTACACTCATAAATTAAAACCTCCAAGTTGTTGAATACTGTTTCCAGTTTGGAACACTGTTAACACTTAACAGTATAAAAAGCAACTCTGATTTTATAATTCTGATTTTAAAGATCAGGTAAATATCGACACGCAACCTGAAGAATAAGTTGATAGGGTGTAATTAAAACTGTTGGTTAAAATTTTAGCTTATTTAGATAAGCGCCTTCACACACTGAAAACAAATTAACACTTTACAAAGAGTAAAAGCCTCGGGTGGCCCAGACAACTCGTTGTTTGGGTGCGCAGCACAAGAAGTCGGCAATAATCGGAAATGGACGATTGGAGACCGACAAACCTGCAAAAACTTTAATGAGAGGGAAATGTGTCGTCAAAAACCTATTTTTTGGAT
>JAFDJC010000039.1 GCA_019307665.1 Deltaproteobacteria bacterium
CATCCGGCTTCGGACTCCCGTTACCGGGCTTACCCGCGGATTTCACTACTGGCCTGGTGGCTAACCTTTAGCCAGGTGGGACTTTCGCAATATGCGATCACCCACTGGGTAACTCTACTGAATTTCATTCTGCGCTTAGCAGAAATCCCAACAATCTGGGCTTTCTTGGCGCAAGGTGATCTTTTCCAGATATAATCATCTGTAATGATATGAATAATGGTGATTTAATTCTCAAAACAATAAAAGATTTAAACCAACGATCAGCAGATTTTAAATAGAGAAAGAGAATATCGAAAGAGACATTTTTTTTGGATAGCTTCTTGTCCTTCGGATACTGGCAACGAGTTGCCAGTACCACCCATCATACATTTTCCGGTTTATAAAAAGTTTTTAAAAATTTCCTATAATTTGTTTAAAAATGGCTGTTTCACTTGCGAATCCGGTAAACCTATTGATATTATAACTATTACCAATATTTAATATTTATTGTCGGGGAAAGTCCTTGTGTCTAAGAGCTTGACAAATTGATTGTTTTCAATAATTGTCATGCAGAATTAATTTATAATATTTTTGTGGGATAACTATGAGAGATGATATTATCGAAATAAGATGGCATGGACGAGGCGGCCAAGGCGCGATTACAGCTGCGAAAATAGTGGCAAATACTGCTTTTTTTTCAGGATACTCCGGCGTTGTAATGACACCGACGTTTGGAACGGAACGCCGTGGTGCTCCGGTCTTTACTTCCCTGAAAATATCAAAAAATAAAATCTATGATCTGTCTCCAATTGTAAGCCCTGATATGGTGATTGTCCTGGACCACCAACTCCTTGAAGAAGCAAACGTTATATCCGGACTTAAACCCGGCGGCCTGGTTGTACTGAACACATCCATGACACCTGACGCCTTTAACCTTGGAAATGCCAAAACAGCCACCGCTGATATAACATCATTGGCAATAAAAACCGGATTAAAGCCCGGCATCGTCAACTCAGGTATTATCGGGGCCTTTGCAAAGGCCAGCGGACTCCTGGATATCAACCTTCTGGCCGATGAGATCAGAAAGGAGTTTAAAGGTAAAAAGCCTGATGAAAATGCTGAAGCCGCAAAAATTGCTTTTAGCAGTACAATTGTTGGAGAATGATAAATGAAAAAGATAATTTACGGGCGCATGAAGTCCCACAGTGAGCCGGGACCCGGTGATGCCGGCAAGACAGGATCGTGGCGCGTTTTGCGTCCTGTTATTGATCTTAAAAAATGCATCCCCGCAAAATCAGGCAAAATGGCCTGCTTTTTATGCTGGCTTTACTGCCCGGACGGAGTTGTAACAAGGACGATCCCGCCTGAAATCAATTACGAATATTGTAAAGGCTGCGAGATATGTGCTGAAGAATGCCCTGCAAATGCCATAGCGATGATTGAGGAAGCGGAATTTATGGAGACGGAGGATTAGGAGTATGCATGTTATTGAATCAGGCAACGTTGCTGCAGCAATAGGTGTAAAGCTGGCACGCGCCCGGGTGATTGCCGCCTATCCGATTACACCTCAGACACCGCTTACGGAAAAACTGTCCGAACTCGTCGATTCAGATGAAATGGATGCAGAATATATTCCGGTGGAAAGCGAGCACAGCGCACTGGCCGTATGCATTGCAGCATCCAGCGCAGGTTCCAGGACCTTCACAGCCACAAGCGCTAACGGCCTTCTTTATATGAATGAACAGATCCACTGGGCTGCAGGAGCCAGGCTGCCGATAGTGATGTGTGTTGCGAATCGTGGCATCGGTGCGCCATGGACAGTCTGGAATGATCACCAGGATTCAATTTCCCAGAGGGATACCGGATGGATTCAGCTTTACGCCTGTGACCATCAACAAATTATAGACACGGTAATTCAGGCTTATTACATTGCAGAAACAGTAAGTATCCCCATAATGGTATGCTATGATGGATATCTTCTCTCACACACTTATATGCCGTTTGAAATTCCTGATACTGCCGATGCTGATACATTTCTGCCGCCGTTTAGTCCTGACTATGCATTGAGTCCGGACAATCCGGCAAACCTTAACACCGTAACCCTGCCTGAGCTCAGACCCGACATTCGCGGAAATACCGCTCCGGCATATATGGAAATCCGCTATTGCCTTCATGATGACATGAGAAAAACCATAGATGTCGTTAAAAAAGCTGATACGGAATACAAAAAGATCTTCGGACGTGGGGGCAGCCCCCTGGTGGAAACTTACAGATGCGACAATGCAGATTATATCGCTGTCTGTCTCGGTTCGCTCTCCTACCAGTTAAGGGATGTAATAGATATTCTCAGGGATGAAGGCATGAGAATCGGCGTAATGGGGATCAGGCTTTACAGACCGTTTCCCGATGAAGCGATTGTAGAAATGTTATCCAAAACAAAAGTTGTAACGGTTTTTGAGAAAGCTTTAAGTTACGGATACCAGGGTCCATTGTTTTCCGATATTAAGTCTGCTCTTTATCACTTAAAAGAAAAACCTTTGATACAAAATTACATCCTTGGACTCGGCGGAAGAGAAATAAAAACCAGCGATCTTCTATCCGCCCTTAAAAAAACATGCGTATATTCCCCGGAATCAGATGACACTCCGGGTTGGATAGGTCTCAAAGTACAGGAAATTGAAGATGACAGATAAAACAACTATACTAAATCTCCCTGAAGAAGAACTGGTACATCCAGGCAATAGAGCCTGCTCAGGATGCGGATTAGGCCTCATATACAGGGTCGGGCTTAAAGCCCTTGGAAAAAATACAATCCTGGTTGTTCCGCCAAGCTGCCTTACCGTACTCCAGGGACTCTACCCGATAGCATCCACGCGCCTGCCGTGCCTTAATGTTACATTTGCCTCAACTGCTGCTGCTGCGACCGGGGTGCTTGGTGCTCTTCGAGCGCAAAAAAATGACCAGACAATTGTCGCGGCATGGGCGGGTGACGGAGGGACAAGCGATATCGGCATCCAATCCCTTTCCGGCGCATGTGAAAGAGGCGAAAATTTAATATTCATCTGCTATGACAACGAAGCTTACATGAATACCGGTGTACAACGTTCCGGAACAACACCCCAGGGTGTTCTGACGACCACGACTCCCATAAAAGGTAAGCTTCAGGTCAAAAAGGATGTGCCGGCAATTATTGCTGCACATGGCCTGGACTACGTTGCAACGGCCTCTGCGTCTTACCCGCTGGACCTTTTTGATAAAATAAGCAAGGCAAAAACCATACCCGGTCCCAAATATATCCACGTCCACACACCATGCCCTGCGGGCTGGGGATTTGAACCGCGATATAGTATTAAAATAGGAAGGCTGGCAGTAGAAACCGGTCTTTTCGATCTTTATGAAATCGAATATTCAAAGCAACGCTTAACCAATGCCTCGGAAAAGCTTCTAAAGAAAAAACTGAAGCCTGTGACGGAATATTTCAAAACCCAGTCAAGATTCAGGGCTCTGAAAAAAGATAAAATTGAAGAGGTCCAAAGGCAAGTGGATGCCAAGTGGGAAGGTTACCGGAGTTAACTCGGCATACGATATTTCTTCGGTGGCATTTCTTCGGCACGATTTACCCGCCGATTCGCTTCCTCAGAACAGATGAACATTTAAACGAAACGACCTTTCGTTTGGCAAGCATCAGATCTTCACCGCTGGCAGGATTTCGACCTTTGCGTTTGTTTTTTTTCTTAACACAGAACTTTCCGAAGCCGCTAACCAAAAGATCTTCATCAGCCCCAAGTGTTCTTTTGATTATTTCCAGAAGGTCTTCCACCAGGTTAACACATTCATTTCTTGGGAAACCAAGCTGTTCCTGAACAGAATCTACGATACGAGCTTTTGTAAGTGCCATTATTGAGAGACTCCTGCAATTAACCTACAATTAACCTACAATTAAATTGATGTCTTGACCATTGACGAGTATTTCACTAAATATGTCAAACCATTCATTTTGTCAAGAAAATTATAATGTTAGTCCACAATTTACTAAATATCTTTATGTTGTCTTCTTTTCAGCTGAACCAACGGCTTGATTCAGAACATTGCATAGCCTTACAAATTCAGGCACTGACAGTGTTTCCGCTCGTCTTGACGGATCGATTCCACTCATGACAAGAAGTTCCCCTGCTGTTTTTGCATCCACCAGCGGCAAGTTCCCTGCCAAAGAATTTTTCAAAGTTTTTCGCCGTTGGCCGAACGCTGCCTTGATAACGCTAAACAAATATTCTTCATTATCCGCCCTGTTCTCATATTCCTTCCTGAATACAATTTTAAGGATTGTTGAATCAACGCCGGGTTTTGGATAAAACTGATCAGCCTTCACATTTGCAATAGTTTCAATTTCAGCACAATACCCCAGCATAACTGAAAGCCGACCATAATCGCGGCACCCGGGCGGAGATACAATCCTTTCGGCAAGCTCCTTCTGGAACATAAGGACAGCATGGCGAATAAACAATCTTGAATGTATCAACTTTACCAGGATCTGAGATGAAATATTATAAGGAAGGTTTCCTATGACAATAATATCCCGGTTCTCTTTTTCCTTTAGCTCACGAATATTAAAATCAAGAATATTTTTTTCGATCACGCTCGCATTATTAATTCCCTGCAATAGAAGTTCTTCTGTAATGATCGGCATTATTCTGCTGTCTTTTTCCACTGCATACACTTTGTTTGCAATCCTGGCAGCAGGTATCGTCATTGCGCCTAATCCTGATCCGATCTCAAGAACAATATCTTCTGAAGAAATGTCTGAGCGCCTTACAATCATTTCCGCGGTTTGCGGGTCAGACAGAAAATTCTGTCCCATTCGCTTACTAGGACGAAATTTCCATTTTTTAATAAGCTTGCTGGTAGAGGTCATGGTGTCGCTTCTATTGCTTTGTCTGGCAGGGGCATCCAAAGACATTTTCTTGACTTATTTTTTGTAAAAAAGTATTTAGGCAAGATATGCATTATAATCATTTCTGTTTAGTATTTATCCGTCAATTACCTTCGTCAATTACTTTATTGATGAATACTGTTAGCATATCCTTATATTTTTAAACAAGGAGGTTTTTTAGTATTATGGATTACAAATTAAAAATAGGCGATAGCCTATGCGGTTACAATGTTACACAAGCAAACGAACTTCCGGAAATAAACTCTCAATATTACAAACTGACACACGCAAAAACCGGCGCAGAACATGTTCACATAAAAAATAAAGACAGGGAGAATACATTCAGCGTTGCTTTTAAAACCATCCCCAGGGACTCAACCGGTATTGCTCACATTCTTGAGCATACCGTTCTTTGCGGTTCAAAAAAATTTCCGGTACGCGATCCCTTCTTTTCCATGATAAAAAGAAGCCTTAACACATTCATGAATGCTTTTACGGCTTCAGACTGGACAATGTATCCTTTCTCAACACAAAATAAAAAAGATTTTTACAACCTCATGGATGTATACCTTGACGCTGCATTTTTTCCTGATCTTGACGAACTAAGTTTTAAACAGGAAGGTCACCGGATTGAGACTGATGAAAATAACCCGGAAGCCTCAAAGCTTATTTATAAGGGAGTCGTCTATAATGAAATGAAAGGAGCAATGTCTTCTCCTGATCAAGTAATGGTCCGTTCTCTTTTAAACGCGCTGTATCCCTCCACCACTTACCGCTTCAATTCAGGCGGTGAACCTTCGGCCATACCAAAATTAACGCATGCTCATCTTAAACAGTTCCATGCGCGCCATTACCATCCTTCCAATGCTTTTTTTTATACTTACGGTGATCTTGCTTTAAAAGATCATCTGGAATTTATTGAAGCAAAAATTCTGGATCGTTTTAAAAAAATCAATCCCGATACAGACGTTCCTTCACAGCCCCTATGGAAACATCCAAAAAGCGTTGAATACAAGTATCCCCTTTCAAAGAACGAGGAACCTACTGAAAAGTTTCAAGTGTGCGTTGCATGGCTTACGACTGATATTAAGGACTCTTTTGAGGTCCTGACACTTATATTGCTCTCACAGATTCTTCTTGGAAATTCCGGCTCACCGCTTCGGAAGGAGCTGATCGAATCGCAGCTTGGCACTGCATTAAGCAGTGGAACGGGCTTTGATTCAGATCTGCGCGATACATTCTTTGCTTGCGGGCTGAAAGATGTCAAGGCTGAAAACACCAAAAAAATAGAAACAATTATCCTTGATGTCATGGAAAGCCTCGTGGAAAAGGGTATTGATCCTAAAATGATCGAATCGGCGATTCACCAGGTAGAGTTCCGAAGGAAAGAAATAACCAATACGCCTTATCCATACGGTATCAAGCTGCTACTGGCGTTCTCCGGAACCTGGTTTCACGGCGGCAATCCTGAAGACATTCTGCTTCTGGATAGACATCTTACAAGAATACATGATGAAATTTCAAAAGGCGGGTTTTTTGAAAGTAAGATAAAAAAATATTTTCTGGACAACCCACACCGGGTTACATTGACGCTTGCCCCTGACCAGACCATGGAAGAAAGGGAAAATAAGGAAACTGAAAAAGAACTCGCAGTGATCCGAAATAATATGGCACAGACAGATCTTGCGAAAATAAAAAATGACGTGGCTGATCTTAAAAGCCTTCAGGAATCAGATGAAGACACGTCATGCCTTCCCACACTTGAAATACAGGATATCCCGCCTGAAATTCAAACAGTGGAAAAGGCAGACCAATACAAAAGCCTGCCGGCTGATTTTTATTCCCAGCCGACATCAGGCATCATGTATTTTTCAGCTGCAACAGGCATTAATGAAATACCCGAAAATCTTCTTCCTTTAATCCCGTTCTTCTGCACAACATTGACCCGCGTCGGCACGGCTGTGCATGACTACACTGAAATAGCGCAGCTGATTGACACCCACACTGGTGGTGTCGGCCTTACCGCACATGCAAGTACCGGATTTAGAGAAACTACCTGCATCCCCTTTGTTACACTCAATGGTAAATGCCTTGTCAGGAAACAGGGCAAAATGTTCGAACTGATCGATGAGTTTGTCAACAAGTTCAATTTTTCCGATCTGAAACGCCTTAAAAGTATTCTCCTCGAATACCAAGCAGGTATGGAATCAATGATTGTTCAAAGCGGCCACAGACTGGCAATTTCCCTTGCATCACGCAACTTTTCGTTTGCCGGAGCTTTAAACGAAGAATGGTATGGTATTCATCAGCTGCAGACCATTAAACAAATCACATCCATTCTTTCGGGTGATGAAAAATCTGACAAAAAACTTCAAAAACTCTCCGACGACCTTGCCGCAATTGCGAATATTTTATTTAAGCCTGACAATATGCGAATTGCATTAATAGGTGAGGATAAGACGCTTAAGATAATTGCAGATTCCAAAGCACCCTTGTTAATGAGAACGTCAAAAGGAAGCTCATCAAAAGGATTTAGGGCTCCTGATATTCAAATTGACTCACAAATCCCTAGAGAAGGCTGGAGCACGTCAACCAGTGTGTCTTTTGTGGCTGCTGCGTTTAAAACCGTTTGCATGGGTCATAAAGATTCCCCAGCCCTTGCAGTTATCTCAAAAATGATGCGTTCAATGTATCTTCACCGTGAAATACGTGAAAAGGGGGGCGCATACGGAGGTTTTTCAACCTATAGTCCTGAAAGCGGAATGTTCTGTCTTGCGTCTTACAGAGATCCGCATATTGCAGCAACTCTGAAAGCTTTTGACGGCGCGGCAGCTTTTATAAGATCGGGAAATTATAGTGAAGAAGATATAAAAGAGGCTATCCTTCAGGTATGCTCGGACATCGACAATCCGGATTCCCCGGGTATGGCGGCTCAAAAAGCTTTTTACAGGAATATAATAGGTCTGTCTGATAAAGCCCGAAAAAAATACAAGGAAATGCTTTTGGAAGTAACCTCCGGCATGATAAAAAAAACAGCAAAAATTTATTTCAGCGGCAACATGTCAGAAAAAGCCGTGGCAGTAATATCGGGTGAAGAAAAACTGAAAAAAGTAAATACAAAACTTAATTTGGAGTTAAGGCGTATATAGGGTTCAAGGTTCTCATCAACAATTGCGGAATATTGATTGCAGTGTTTACAATTAATTTTAATCTAGGAGGCCTTGCTTTTCCTGACCAGTCTGCCGATGGTCAGTCCCTGCACAATGATGGAAAAAACCACAATCATATAAGTTATTGCCAGGATAACTTCCCTATACTCTCCCGGTGGTAGCGACAGAGCCAGGGCCACGGATATCCCTCCACGCAAGCCCCCCCAGGTGAGAATTTTGACCACATGCGGACTGAATGAACGAAATAGCCGCATGATCAAAACCGGCCCCCCCACACTGATAAAACGGGCCATGAGCAAAAGAGGGATGAGTAAAACACCGGCGATGAAGTATTCACGGGTAAAGGTCAGCACCAACACTTCCAGGCCGAGGAGCACGAACAACACAGCGTTTAGCACCTCGTCCACCAATTCCCAAAATGTGTCCAGGTGTTGGCGTACCGTATCAGACATAGCCAGCAACCTTCCATGGTTGCCGATAAGAAGACCGGCCACCACAATGGCAATGGGGCCGGAGATGTGAAGTTCGTCAGCCAGAGCAAAACCGCCTGTTACTAGTGCCAGGGTGATCAGAACCTCCACTTGGTAATTGTCAATGCTTTTAAGCATCCAATAAGCAATCCACCCGATCAACAGCCCGAAAACCACGCCTCCCAGTGTTTCCTTAACAAAGAGACCCAGAACCAATGCAGCTGTAATTTCATGAGTGCCCGTAGCGATTTTTAGAAATATCAGGAAAACAACCACGGCCACACCGTCGTTAAACAGCGATTCACCTGTAATCTTGGTCTCAAGGCTTTCCGGCACGCCAACTTTTTTAAGGATTCCGAGAACCGCTATCGGATCGGTGGGAGAAATCAGGGCTCCAAACAACAGACAGTAGATCAGCGGTATGTCAATCCCCAGCAGGCTCAATACCCATAGGCTGATAAAGCCAATGATCATGGTTGAACCAAGGACACCGAAAGTAGCCAGCAGGCCGATAATCCACTTTTGTCTAGCCAGATTGGAGAGGTTCACGTGCAGGGCGCCTGCAAACAGTAAAAATGAAAGCATGCCGTGCAACAAAGTTTCATCAAAATCGACACTTGCCAGAAGCTGTTGGGCATCTGCCTTCAGGCCAAAAGCAAAAGGCCCTATAACCGCCAGTCCTAAAGATACCAGCAGGGCTATAATCATCAATCCAATGGTGGTGGGAAGACGGATAAAACGGTGATTCAGGTAGCTGAAACCTGCAGACAACGTGATCAAAATGGCCAGAATGTTGAATAGTTTCATGGGATCTCCAGGTATTTATTCCCACAAGCAAAAAATAAGTGTGACGACTTTATCCCCTTCCAGGGGTTAAGTCAAATCCGGCTATTGGGCATGTCAACCCATAAGGCTTGACACACGGGCTCAAACCATTTAATTCAATATATATATATCACAAAATATAAATAATACTTTCACCAGCCAAGAAAAGGGGTTTGTCATGATTGCAGACGATATTAAGCGAGTGCTGATCGCTGGATCAGGGAATATGGGACAACAGATCGGATTTTTATGTGCAACCAACGGTTTTGAAACTGTTCTGTACGACACCGATTCTGACATTCTATCTGATGCCGTATCGCGAATATTAAAACTCAGCAAAAGTTATGTCCGGGCAGGCCGCATGACAATAGAAGAGGCGGAAGCCGCGCTCGACAGGATATCAATCACCCATACACCTGAAGAGGCAGCAAAAAAAATTGATTTGATTAGTGAGTCTGTGCCGGAAGACCCTGAACTCAAAGGCAAAGTTTTGGGCATGTTCAACAAGCTCTGTCCGGAACATACTGTTTTTACAACCAACACATCAACACTTGTCCCCTCAATGTTTGCTGAGGCCACCGGCAGACCGGAAAAATTTGCGGCATTTCACTTCCATGATGTTCGCATTACCAATATTGTCGATATAATGCCACACCCCGGAACATCTCCGGAAACCACCGAGCTGATCAAGTGCTTTGCGGAAAAAATAGGGCAGGTACCGATTGTGCTTCATAAAGAAAACAACGGATATGTCTTCAACTCCATGCTTTCGAATCTTTTTACCTCAGCCCTCACACTTGCTGAAAAAAATATCGCCTCGGTTAATGATATTGACCGGGCATGGATGGGTGTGATGCACACGGTCATAGGACCCTTTGGGATCATGGACCAGGTCGGGTTAAAAACCGTCTATACCATAACCGACTACTGGGCAAAAACGCATAATGATTCGCAATTCAAAGCGAATGCAGTTTATTTAAAACAAATGGTTGATAAGGGATATCTCGGTGCGCAATCAAGGCAGGGATTTTATACATATCCCGACCCTGATTATCTTCAACCGGATTTTCTGAAAGGCAAAGCAAAGTAGCAGGTTGGATTGAGCGCTGATGCATAGCGGCAGGTGATGAAAAAAAGGTCGATTCAAGATTTCCTCAAATCGACCCCAGTATCATAAAATGGCGGAGAGAGTGGGATTCGAACCCACGGTGCAGCTTTAACCACACACTCGCTTAGCAGGCGAGCGCCTTCAGCCAGCTCGGCCATCTCTCCTAAAACTCTCATAAAAAAAATGGCGGAGGGAGTAGGATTCGAACCCACGGAGCTTTGACACTCAACGGTTTTCAAGACCGCCGCCTTCAACCACTCGGCCATCCCTCCATTCCAAAGTTCAGCTTTATAACATTCGCCATATTTCAGGTCAATATTTTTATTAATCTTCCTCACTATAATTTATTGACATGCGAAGATTTAGGTTTATTATTATCGATAAACTTACTTTATCAAATAAATAAAAACCGGTTTGCCGGTCCAAGGAGGAACTATGAGGCAAAAATATTTAATTATACCCGAAAAAAACAGTTTGACGATTAAAGAATCTTCTGAACTGGACAAGGGAATATTTCAACAGGTAGAAGAAATCACATATGATAACCATGTTATACAAGTTGCAAAAGAAGGGAATATAAAAAAACTGGTTAATGCATTAAGGACCCCTGTATTTTATCCTGTAACTTATTGCGCAACCAAGCTGGCTGAATCAATAGTTAACATTTATAAATCGACCAAGAATGATCCTGTTGAGGTTGTCTTTAGCGACATTGACCAACTATCCAGGGATGAAGATAAAGATAAAAGTTGCGATAGTGATACTTCTGTTGCAATCGATACACTTCTTGATGACAGTGATAGTGATAATGACAATATCGAAGGGGATGACCTGCTGAAAGACGACAACATTAAAGGCATTTCATCAACCATAAAAATAGCGGATGAAGATGACCTGGTCGAGGATGATGAAAAATAGTCGATTAATTATGCTCATGAGATGCTTTACCCATCGGATGCCGATGGTAATGACTGTGAAGGTTTTCTGATGGACCGTCGAAACATAATGCACCATGCTCCATTCTGAAAATGTCGGTGGTTGTTCGTGCAAGAAAACCGTATTCATGAGATACAATCATATAACTGACATCTAAATCGTTTAAAATATTCATTATCCTGGAAATTGTTTCTTCATCAAGACCTGATGTCGGTTCATCCAGAAGCAAAACTCTTGGTCGCATAACAAGAATGGTGGCAAGTGCCACCATTTTTTTTTCTCCGCCGGACAATTTATGCGTCACTCTGTCCTCAAACCCCTTTAGGTTAAGGTCTAACAGTGTTCTATATGACATCTCTTTTGCTTCTTCAGGTGACTTGCCCAGGTTCAGCGGCCCAAATGCAACATCTTCAAGAACCGTTGGACAAAAAAGTTGGTCGTCTGCATTTTGAAAAAGGAAACCGATCCCCTTCCTTGCACCACGAAATTCCTTTTCAGTTTTTACGGATTTCCCGAACAACTTAACGGTTCCATCATCAGGTCGAAGCAGACCCATAAGAATATGAAGCAAGGTAGTTTTGCCACTGCCGTTATGCCCGATGACACCTATTTTATTCCCCTCAAAAAGCTTGAATGCCATGTTTTTAAACACATGCCTGCCTCCCTGATAGGAAAAATAAATGTTTTCAAGCTCCACTATTGCATTATTTTCATCCATTCCATAATCTCCAGGCAGGTTATCAAAACAGCCATAAAAACAGCCCAGGCTGCATCGGTTCTGCAAAACGAAAATTCATAAAGACTGACAAATTTACCTGAAAAACCACGGCATCGCATAGCCTGATGGACCCTTTCCGCTTGTTCCGAGGCCCTGACGAACAGCATACCGACAATAAAAGCATAGGTTTTATAGGTATGCAGTTTTGTTTTTGCATGAAAACAACGGACTCTCGCAGCCGTTAACAATCTCTGATACTCTTGTTCTATTACAAAAAGATATCTGTATGTAAGGAGAAGAAGCTGCACCATCTTGTTCGGAACACGCAACCGACCCATGGCATGACCCAGTAAGCCCAAAGGGATAGCAGCGACAAGTGCGATAAAGCACAATAGGATTGCATTTGATTTTAGAGTAATTTTAGCAGCCAGCAGCACTCCCTGCTGCGACACTGAAAACGGACCGATACTGAACATGGCCGTTCCTTTAAACGTAAAAGGAAGAACCGCCCAGAAAAAGAAAATAAAAATATTCACAACAGCAACCCGTTTCGCAACTATTTGTAAATGCAACCGGGAAAGACCTATGAAAAACAGGGCGAGGACGAACGCCGTGAAAAGTGTTGCAAATCCCGATGAAAGGGCGACTACCACGGCAAAAACTACTGCAGATATGACCCTTGTACGTGGATCAAGCTTGTTGATCAATGAATTTTCAGAAACAAATGTTTCTCTAATCATGGTCTACTTCAGCGCCCCTTCCTGTTTCTGCTTTTAAACAAGGCAGCCACGCCGGCCAGCCCGATAATATAGCCGATCCCCCCAAAAATATCGGTAACCGAAGGATCGCTGTTACGCTGATCTACAAGCATTGTGATGACAGGTTTCAGCTTTTTATCCATAATGCTTTCAACGATAGCTTCCAATTCCTTTGGTGTGACCTGGATCTTTTCCGGCTTCATTGTTTCTCCTGACATTTCCCGCACTGTTTTCTTATTGGCATCAAATGGGATTTTCCAGTGATTCTGATGGCCTGCCCCTGTCTTCAGCACGATATCAAGGCCTGTTTTTTCAGGGGCTGTAAATGAAAAGCGGCCCTGGTCATCGGTCTTACCTTCTAAAATCTTTCTCCCCTGGTCATCATAAACTTCAATCCGTCCGTTGTTAACCCTTTTTCCTCCGCTGAATTGGCTTTCAGTGAATACCTTATTCCCCTCTTTCCAGGCAAAAATCGTTACCTTGTGGGCAAAAACACTTTGTGCAGTATAAAAAAGAAAAATCAGAATAAAAAAAGATAATAATTTTTTTCCCATTTCTATATACCTCTCACAGAAAGAAGTTCAGGTTGAACCTTTTTCAGAAAACCTATACAGAACATCGTGACCACACCTTCAACGATCATAACCGGCACATGTGCCGCTACCAGAAGGGCTGCGAGTTCAAAGAATTTTTCTTCCGTGAACACCAGCGCTGCTGCTGCGATGAGCGCACCGAGAAAAACCGAGAAAAAACCGCATGCAAAAGCAGCAGGAAGCGCAAACCTTGAATTGCTTCTGACCGGTTTGTTGAAAAGATAGTAACACATTATTGCAGGCACTGCCATGATAACGGTATTGACCCCCAGCACAGTGATTCCGCCAAACTGAAAAAAAATAAACTGAAGAAAAAGAGCTGTTAAAATTGCAGGAAATGCTCCCCAGCCTAAAAGCAGGCCGACTATGCCGTTTAATATCAAATGAACACTTGATAAACCTATCGGCACGTGAATCAACGATGCAACGAAAAAAGCCGAGGATAGCATCCCTGCCCTTGCAATACTGTCATAATCAAGGCTTTTCAACCCTACTGCCGTACCTGCTGCAGCTATAGCCGCACCTGAGAATAGAACAGGAGCGGATAAAACGCCTTCTGAAATATGCATAATTACTTTTCCCCGATTTTCAGAAAATTGGTTCCTGAAATTCCACCCAGATCACTGCGCCGATTTCCACGTCCTTATCTTTACCATCTTTTTTCAGTTTGTAATCAGCTGTATTAAGCGCCGCAAAACCCCACCATCCTGCCCATGGAGCCGCATATGTGAACACGCCGTTCTGATCAGCCTTTATGGTCTGTGTAATCATATAGTCTGTCGGTGCCTTAAAACGTTTAGACTTATTATAGAATTCGACTTCAACTTCTGCAAAGGGAACAATCTTCCCGTCCAGTTTAATAATTCCCTGAAAAACGTTGCCCGAATAAAGACCATATGGTTTTGAAAGCGGAACAATTTCGGTTTTAAGACCTATCTCAGCATCCCATCCGTCATCAACCCCAAACGCCGTGACAACAGTCTTTGTATAATGAACGATAAAACAGTCTTCCGCAGGTTCCCAGTAAGGTTTCGGTTCCATATAAAACATATAGACTCCCGGCCTTTTAATTGTGTAGCTGGTTTCCCACGCCTTATGTCCCATTATTCGGGTTTCGTTCAGGCGTGTTGTAAGACTGATTTTTTCTCCATTTGCAGCAACACTGAAACTTTTTGGTTTCAAAAGTTCCATTCCAACCATTTCAAAGGGATGGGAAAAGGAAAGCCTGATATCAATTGTTTTTTCATCGTCCTGCATCACCATTGAATCTGAAGAAGCCACCATCCCGAAATGAGCCCAAACAGAACCCGCTGAAAAAATAACCATTACTGTCGATACTATTATTACCCATAATTGCTTTTTCATAAATCCTCCATTTTAGCAAAAAAAAACCACAAAAAGTCAAGGCATGTTCATCATACCGGTAAACCATTCGTGGTGTATTTT
>JAFDJC010000220.1 GCA_019307665.1 Deltaproteobacteria bacterium
TATATAACTGCATGCCTCCGACACCTAGAAAAGGCAGTATTGCAACTGAAAGAACGATAATCCCCATTCCACCAAGCCACTGAATAAGACTCCGCAAGAAAAGAAGGCCCTTGGGAACGGCTTCGATATTAGTTAAAACAGACGAGCCGGTGGTTGTGAATCCTGATACGGATTCAAAAACCGCATCCCCGAATGTTTCGAAAATACCCCCCAGGTAGAACGGAATAGCGCCAAGCAATCCTGCCGAAATCCAGCCAAACGCCACAATCGCTATTCCTTCACGCTGACTGATATGGCCTGTTGATTGACCCCTGAAAACCGTGTAAAGAAAAAGGCCGACGGCAACCGCAATGGCCATTGATTTTAAAAGTGGTATGACACTCTGGTCTTTATAATACAGGCCGCATAAAAGCGGAAACACCATGGTCAATCCCAGAATAAATATCAGGATCCCGATAAGATAGAAAATAAAGCGCCAGCGCATTAAAAGAACTCCATTTTCACGGTTAAAATCTTTTCAATTTTCGGAACTGCCTTTCTTTTTGCAAAAATAATGATCCTGTCATCAGGCCGCACAACGCTCTCGCCGGAAGGAATAATAATGTCATCATTTCGAATAATGCCTGCGAGGATTGCCCCTTTTGGAAATGAAATCTTTTTCAGGGGTTTGCCGACAATATCCGATGTCTCCAGAGCAACCGCTTCTAATATTTCAGCCTGCTCACCTTTGATGGACATGGCGGAAAGCACTTTCCCGCGCCTGATATGCTGAAGGATGGTGTTGATTGCCGAAAGCCTGGGGCTGACCACCTGTTCTATACCGATTGCGGTCATTACCGGAAAATAGCTGAAGTTGCCGATTCTTGTAATCGTCTGTCGGGCTCCCATGCCCTTTGCAAGAAGAGATACCAGGACATTGGTCTCTTCATCATTGGTTAGGGTAATCACGGCATCCATCTCAGCTATATTTTCTTCCAACAAAAGGTTTTGATCAGAACCGTCCCCGCAAAGCACAATGGTCTTGTTCATCTTTTCGGCAAGGGCTGTACACGTTTCATGGTCCTTTTCTATTATTTTTGTGTAAACATCCTTTTTCTCGAGCAAATCAGCCAACCGATATCCAATCCGTCCTCCGCCGATAATCATCACCCTTTTTACAGGTCTTTCATATTTATCAAAATCTTTAAGTGCTTCAGTAAACTTGTCGGATTCAGCGATTAAATAAACAAGATCGCCCGACATAAGCCTGTCATTTCCACTTGGAATGATCAGTTTTTCATCCCGTACAACTGCCGCGATCAGTGTTCTTCGATTTCCCGTTTTTTGGGGGATTTCGGACAGTTTGACGCCGGAAAGCCTGGCATTCTCACTCATACGGATACCGACAAATTTCATCCTCCCATCAGCGAATTCACCCACATCCACTGCGCCTGGAACACTTAAAAAGTTGTCAATCGATTTGACGACTTCCACCTCCGGATTGATCAGAGTATCGATGTGCGGTGTATTCGTCCTGAAAATATCTTGATATTCATCGAATCCGGCATCACGGATCCGGGCGAGTTTCTTGGTAACAGGTGAAAGGATATCTGCCATCAGGCATGCCATAAGATTGGTTTCATCGCTGTCTGTGACCGCCAGCAGTAATTCCGCTTCCTTAATGCCTGCCTCTTCAAGAATCGGCGGGCTGCCTCCAGACCCTTTCAGCACCTGCACATCTATATTTTCCGCAACCCGGCGCAATGCATCAGGGTCACTGTCAACAACTACAACGTCTTTGTTCTCACGGGCAAGCCTGCTGGCGATATGAAAACCGACTTCTCCTGCACCGACAATCATTATCTTCAAATTACCGCCCCCTGTTTTTAACCGGTTTTATTTATAATAAAATATGACAAACTATTTACTATACTCGATTTAATGTGTCAATTACGGGTTGTTTTTCCACTGTTTTTTAAATTTTAACACATATAAGCTGCCGGAAAACAAAAACAGATCGCTAAGACAACGATTCCCCAGTCCTTGGGGCCTGAGGAGAAACCGGCATCGGTTCGGTTTTCCGAATAGCACCTTGATTCCATTGCTACTGCAAGGGCATCGGCAGTATAAAAAATTCGTTTCATAAAAGGAATGGAAAAGGCGGTAAGCCGAAAGACAGGATTTTTTCTGTTTTCAATACATCGGGCGCGCTGGGCATCTGATGTAATTTTTGCCTGCGCCAGGATAACCGGAAGAAACCTGACCAAAAGGCCGATCATGGTTGCGGTCCTTTTTTCCGGAATAAACGGAACCGGCGCCAAAAACCACGCCACTGCCTCCCGTATCCGGGAAACTTTTGTGGAAACAATCAGGGTCAGACACATTAGCACTGTGAGCAGAAGGCGCATACAAACAAGTCCGCCCATAACAACTCCCTGTCGCGTCATTTCAATATTTTTGTAAGTAATCAATATATCTCCGGGCGTCGATAATACCCTGGCAGAAAAAACAAACACAAGCAGCAAAAGAAAAAACCGTAGATCTCTTACAATCATCATCACAGGAATCCGCTGTTTTAAAAGAAAAATAACAGGGATGGTTAGCAACAGGCAAAGTCCTTGAAAACCTGTAGCCAAGCCAACAATAGTGACCATGGCAAAACAAACAAACTTAAACCGCACATCGCGGCAGTGTAAAAACGAGTTTCCCGGCTGAAATTCAAAAACAGTCATTTTAGCCTTTCAGGTTATGCAAGCCAAGGCTCGACATCCTTTCCGAGTCTCAACGCACATGGTTGCCTGATGCCGAATTTTTCAAGGTTATCTAACAAAGCAACCAATGGCGCGTCTTTCACCTTTTTACCGCCATTCATAATAATCAGGCGGTCTGCATATGCGGCAACCTTTTCCATGTCATGTGTCGAGACAAGAATTGTATGTCCGGACCTGTGAAGCTCAAGGATTTTGGACAATACCTGCTTGACACCGAAATAGTCAAGATTTGAAAAAGGTTCGTCCATTACCAGCACTTTAGGTTTCATTGATAAAGTTCCCGCAATCGCAAGCCGTCTCTTTTCACCCTGGGAAAGCAAGTGCGGTCTTTTTTCTTCAAATCCCTTCAAACCAACTGTTGACAATGCTTCCATAACCCGTTTCTTCACTTCAGCTTTTTGCAGACAAAGATTTTCAGGCCCGAAAGCAACATCCTCATAAACTGTTTCACCGACAATCTGGCTGTCGGCATCCTGAAAAACCATCCCCACCAGTTGTTTGGCCAGCCGAGGATTTTTCTTTACGGATACACCGTTAACGGTGACTGTGCCGCTGTTTGGAGTCAGGAGGCCGTTTAAATGATGAAAAAGTGTTGTTTTTCCTGATCCGTTGGGACCGGCAATCACAACGAATTCTCCTTCTTTGATGGAAAGGCTGACGCGGTCTATTCCGATAAAACCATCGGCAAATCGATGCGTCAGGTTGTCAATTTCGATCATGTTTTTCATTTTTATGCCAATTTAATACTTGTAAGCTTTCTAAAAAGTTGAATCCCGTCACTCCGGCGAAAGCCGGAGTCCGGTAGATTCAATACATTCTGGATGCCGGATCAAGTCCGACATGACGATTTCGAGACTTTTTACTATTTTGTCAATATTAACGGACGAATTACTTTGGCCACAGGAATCACAGCAATAATCTTCAGAACGTCACCGACAAGAAAAGGGTATAGCCCAAACATAAGCGCCTTTTCTGCAGTCATGCCTGTGACCATTTTCAGCCAGGGTACGCCGCATACATAAACAATTGCCGTCCCGACAACAAGAGCCAAAAGGTCGAATACTTTTCGTGCTCCGAGCTTTTCTGATATAAGACCTGTAAAGTAGACAGCAGGAAGATATCCTAGGAGATAGCCCCCGGTTGGCCCTGCAATTCTTCCTATTCCGCCTGTACCCCCGGCAAAAACCGGCAGGCCCAATGCACCGGCAATAAGGTATACGCCGACACTTGCCAGCCCCCACCTGCTGCCAAGCAAAATGCCGGACAGCAAGACAAAAAAATTCTGAAGCACAATCGGTACCGGACCTATCGGTATAGCGATAAATGCGCCGGCCGCAATAAGCGCAGACATAAGCGATGCATACACCGTCATCCTGAGTTCATTTGATAAATTCATATACTATACAACCTCTGTTTGTAATTTCGCAAGAATTCCGGGCAAGGATATCTCATTTATAAATATCTGAAACTCGCTTCGCTCAAACACTCACCTATTTATAAATGAGACATTCTTGCCCTTCCCTGTCATTTTGAAAAGTTACCTTTGTTTAATGAAAGCAGTCTCCATAAACTACTTTCTGTATAGCACCGTCTTCTGTTTCAATAACCAAAGCACCGTTTTCATCCACATCAATAGCCTTGCCGTGAAAGGTTTCACTTGTTGTTACAATTTTAACCATCCGGCCAAGCGTCACCGTGTATTCTTTCCATTCACCTATAATATGATCCAGGCCAATATGGTCCAGATTATGGCCCGGACTGTTGCTCTCAAGTGTCTTTTCAAGACCATCAAGGAATCCGGCAAGGATTTCTCTTCGACCTACCGCATGTCCAAGTAGCTGTTTTAGTGACGTTGCCCTCTGCTCCTTCGGTGTTGGATTGTTGTTAACGTTAAGTCCTATGCCGATATTAATAAAAGATACGATTTCGCCTTCTGCTTCCATTTCTGAAAGCATACCTGAAATTTTACAATCATTTACCAAAATATCGTTCGGCCATTTCACACCGGCTTCAATGGAAAACATTTTTCTTAAAAGCTTTGCCAAGACAAGGGATGCTGCGAAGTTAACCCTGAAACTAAATATTGGCGGAATATCCGGCCTTAATACAACCGTAAAATAGAGCCCCCCTTTTTCAGACAGCCAGGTTCTTTTCAGCCGCCCCCGCCCCCTGTTCTGAGTTTCTGCTACAACAACCGTAAAGTCCGGGCAATCCTTTCTTGAAAGCTCTCTTGCCTTGTCCATTGTTGATTCTGTTTCCTGAAAAAAATGAATTTTTCCTTTCCTTTCGGGAAATTCCCACGGAAAAAGCGCATCAGGCGAAGAGACAAAACAATAACCCCCGGAAGTGGCTTCAATATCATAGCCCAGTTCCCGGAGTTTTCTGATATGTTTCCAAACAGAAACCCTTGAGATTCCGAGATCAAAACTAAGATCTTCTCCGGAAACAATCTCTTTTTTTCTTCTCAGAATACTGAGTATTTTTCCTTTCATTTATATCCAGTCTATTTATTTTGCCTGTGGTTAACCATCAAAATAGGATTGGTTAACGAAAAAATAACAAAAAGTCAAACCAAAATATGTATTTCTCTTTGACAAAGCCCTTCGTTTTCAGATATACAGTATGTATAATCTTATACTGACTTCTGTTCCACTACTATTCATCTGAGTATCACACATCGCTTTCAGCAGCTCATATTATATAGACCTCTGCGGCGTTACC
>JAFDJC010000221.1:0-5433 GCA_019307665.1 Deltaproteobacteria bacterium
ACCGGCTGCAGCCGGACCGGTTGGAGGGGCTGGAGGTGGGTTTCCTGCAAGTCCTTCATAGGACAGACTGTAGGGGATAGACTTTAGGATTTTAAAATATGTATAAAATCTTTATTCTATTAATGGCTGCCATACTGATTCCGTCAGCGGCTTTTGCCGAAGAAGGCGGAATCAGCGGGAACATTTTTGGTGGTAAAACAGGGATGCTACATCCTTATTTATCTTTATCCCAGCAATACACTTCCAATGTATTTAAAGTAAAGGATAATGTGGAAGGGGATTTTATAACGGCAGTGTCCCCGGGTTTATGGATGGCTGTTCCGGGTACAAAGGAAAAGATGGTTGAGATCGATACAACCAATACTGCTCCCGGCGGTCTCAGTCTCAGCAGACGAAAACCGGAAACATTCAGGCGCTACCAGACTTATTTTCTATATTCACCGGAATTTCAAAAATACTGGGAATACACTGATGAAGATATCACCAGTCACAGGGTTGAGGGCGCTTTTCAATATAACCTGAGAGGCGGACTTTCCATTGATTTCGCAGATTTGTATCTTAACGGATACGAACTCATGGGAGAAGGCATTTCCAATGACCAGGCTAAGTTCTGGAGTAATCTGTTCAACCTGATGCTCTCATACGATATTACGAATAAAGTGGGGTTCAGAGTCGATTTTTCGCTGTTTTCATTGGACTACAAGAATGATGTATACAGTGCAGCGGATCGTACCGACAGTTTTATCGCGTGGTATACATTTTACAGGATGACCGAGAAAATGTCAATTTTTGCAGAGATAGAATATACGGATATCAATTACGATATTTCCGTGTCATATGACAGTGTCGAATTGAGGTATTTTACAGGAGTCAAATGGGATATTACCGCCAAGTCAAGGGGAGAAGTAAAAGTAGGCTATGGAAGAAAAAATTTTGACAGTTCTGATATTGAATCAGCCGGAGATTTTGTAATGGAGCTTAAGATTGATCATACATTTACACCCAAAACTTCGGTCGGGTTTACGATACTGAGAAGAACCAATGAGACCACAATCGCAGATACTGATTACGCAATTGTAAACAGTTTTGCTGTGGAATATCTGCAAAAGTTTACTGAAAGGATTTCAGGAAATGCTGAATTACTATATATGTCTGAAACATATGAGGGGGCTATAAACTATGGCGACTCAGTAAAGGAGAGGAGTGACAACAGGTTTAGATTATCATTGACTGGAAAATACGAATTTAACGAGAGGTATTTTGCCGAAGCCGGATATTCCTACACCAGAAGAGATTCAAATGTTTCTGTCTTTGATTATTCAGATAATACCGTCACCATAAGCGCTACGGGGACGTTTTAATTGAATGGGTTTGCGTATAAATTTATGAATATTGGAAAAAAAATCCTATATACATTGATGATATGTTTGTTCTGTAATCTCAGTTACGCCGGAGACTATATTGTCGGCGAGGGCGATGTTCTTGAGATTACTGTTTACGAAAATGATGACTTATCGACTGTTGCCAGGGTAACATATGAAGGCACTATCGTTGTCCCGCTTCTCGGACAGGTTGTTGTGAAAGATTTTACCGTTTCAGGAGTTGCTCAAAAGATGCAGGCACTTTACGCTGACGGATATATCGTCAACCCCCAGGTGAATGTATTTATCAAGGAACACAGGAGCAGAAAGGCTGTGATTTTAGGACAGATCAATGATCCCGGCATATACAACCTTCGCGAGCGCACAAGCCTTCTGGAGTTGATTTCACAGGCCGGTGGTTTGACAAAACATGCCGGAACAATGGCAACAATAAAAAGAAGCAATGGAGACCCTGATAAAAATATAATTGAGGTGGATTTTAAAAAACTTGTCGAAGAGGGAAAAATGGATTTCAACATCCAGGTCAAGGATGGTGACAGTGTATATATCCCGAAACAGAAAGTTTTTTATGTGGCCGGTGAAGTGAAAAAACCCGATGCCTATTCATGTGATGAAAATCCGACCATAATTAAGGCGGTGACAATGGCCGGAGGATTTACAGCAAAGGCTTCGAGAACCGGGGTTAAGATCATAAGAAAAATCGGGGCAAAAGAAAAGATAATGGAAGATGTCATGATGGATGAGGTTGTATTGCCGGATGATGTTATTGTTGTACCGGAGAGTTTTTTTTGATGGCAAATAAAAAAACAAATTCTGTGTTGCACTGCATCCAGAGTTCATTCGACGTACTATAAGTACGCCTCATTCCTCAGGATTTGCGCGCCTTGAATTTGAATTTTTTTATTTGCCATCACATTATTAATTGTTAGCAAAATATTTTTATAAATTATGGAAGAAAGAGAGATTCATTTAAGAGATTATATCAGAATTATAAAGAAGAGAAGATTTACGGTCTGCACCTTCTTTATCATAACTTTTCTTGTGGTATTTATCGGAACATTTACCGCAGCACCTGTATTCAGGGCGTCCACAAAAGTGTTGATAGAAAAAAGTGAAGCCAACCCGCTTGGACAAAGTTATCCGATTCATTTTATGGATCCTGAATTTCTTGAAACCCAGGTTCAGATTATAAAAAGCCTGTCTGTTGCTGACAGGGTAGTGAAATTACTGGCACTTGATACCAAATACCGGTCGGATTTTATCCGGGAGGATCATTCCTTGCCTGTTTTAGGGGGTATTTTAGGCTGGTTTTCCGAGCTGAAAGATGTTGCCTTAAAGGTTGCCGGCATAAATATAACGGATGAAAGCTTTGGTGAGACTGAAGGGGGCGGGAAGACAGCTGCCGAAATGATCGCGCATATTATCAGTTCAGGGCTTGAAGTTGAGCCTTTAATGAACAGCCGGGTTGTGACCATTAGTTTTATGTCTGAAAATCCGGTGCTTGCAGGATTGATCGCGGATAAGGCAGCTAAAGCATACATTGATGAGCTTCTTGACATGAGAATGCAGTCATCCGGATACGCCATAGAATGGATGACCGGAAAGGCCGGAGAAGAAAGAGAAAAGCTGGCAAGATCTGAAAATATGCTGCAAACCTATGTCAGGGAGAATGACATTGTAACCATTGAAGACAGGGTGGCGATAATCCCTCAAAAACTCGCAGAACTCGGAACTCGTCTGACCAGTGCTGAAGCGGAAAGAAAAGAGATGGAAGCGCTTTATGAAATAATGAGAGAAGCGACTCCTGAAGAGGCGGAGACAATGCCGGTTGTAACAGCCAGTAAAGTATTGCAGGCGATTCAGGAGGAGATACTGAGGCTGGAACAAAAATTGACGGAGATTTCGGAAAAATACGGGAAGAAGCATCCGGTGATGAAACGTGTCGAAGGCGAACTTAAAGGTATGAGAGAAAAAAAGACATATGAGATATTAAAGATCGTAAAATCGGTTGCCAATGAATATGAACTTGCAAAAATAAATGAGGAAAATCTGCGATGGCTTCTTGAAAGAACAAAAACCGAAGCTGTCAATCTCAAAGAAAAGTTTATCCAGTATGGTATTTTGAAAAGAGAGGTCGACACAAACAAGCATCTTTACGACGCTCTGCTCACTAAAATCAAGGAGCAGAGAATTATGGAAAAGATACAGCCGGTGAGTGTTTCGATCATAGACAAGGCAGAAACACCTGAATTCCCGGCAAAGCCGAGAAAAATGCTTAACATTCTTCTCGCTGTTGTGCTCGGACTTTTCGGCGGCGCAGGCCTTGCTTTTTTTATTGAGTATCTCGATAATACGATCAAGTCCCCTGAGGAAACTGAGGAGAAGTTAGGCGTCCCCGTTCTCGGGGTTATACCGTTTTTAAAAAACGGTAACATGGCCGTGGAAAAGGTTGTGTTTAATGAACCATCATCATCTTCTGCGGAAAGCTACCGGGGAGTGAGGGTGTCTGTCATGCTTTCATTGGCGGAGCAGCCGCCGAAAACAATCCTTGTGACCAGCATGTCGGCCGGAGAGGGGAAAACCACAACAGCAGCGAATCTTGCCGTATCATTTGCCCATGCAGGGCAAAAAGTGTTGTTAATCGACAGCGACCTTCGCCGCCCGCGTTTACACAAAGTTTTCGGGCTCGATAATTCCGAAGGGCTTTCCACTTTTCTGGCAGGGACAGCAGTCGATGCATCGTTTATCTCAAAAGGTCCGGTTACCGGTCTTCACATTATTACGTCAGGCCCCCTGGCCCCAACACCCTCGGAACTCCTGAATTCAGAAAGGATGAATCATCTGATAGGAAAAATGACCAAAGAGTTTGATATTGTTCTGTTAGATTCACCGCCTGTAACATCGGCAACAGATACCATGATTTTAAAGCGGATTATGCAGCAAACCATCGTCGTCGTCCGTGCCGGCAAGACAACCTATGAAATGGCCGAAAAGGGTTTAAAACGTCTTCAGAGCATCGATTCCAAAATACCCGGTATCGTCATCAATGCCGCCGATCTCGACAAGGACTTTTATTCATACTACGGATATGACGGGTATTATGATAATTCCGGGGACAGTATATCTATTTCTAATTCCGAGGGTAGCGCTGAGGCTAGTTATGTCAAGAAATAGATATACTGTCCCCGGAATTATCCTTATTTTTTAATGGGCAAATTTACCAAACAACTATATCTATTTGTCTTAATCTTCACCCCCCTTGCCTTTGGCACCAGGGCATCGTGGTCTCTATTTATTGTTTCATCCGCAATATTTTCAGCATTTATTATATACATTGTCCAGGGCAAACGAGGAAAAGTGTCGTTATATGAAATTCCTGGGATACTGCCTCTTTTCCTATTGGCATGCTACATGTGTTTCCAGATCATTCCTTTCCCCGCATTATTGGTAAAAATCATTTCACCTGAAACATTCAGCCTCTATAAAGACACCATCGGTATTGCCTATCCTTTCGATTTTGTTTCCATTTCAATAAACAAGAAGGCAACGTTTTACGAACTTTGTCGCTTTTCAACATGTGTCATGTTCTATATTCTTACGGTCTGGATTTTTGCCGAAAATGAATTCATGAAAAAAGCTGTCAGGATTGTTATCTTTCTTGCAGCCGTCATAGCTATACTTGCTATCCTGCAGTATTTTTTATCAAACAACAGGATTTACTGGTTTAGGACTGTTCCGGCAAATGCCACGCCTTTCGGACCCTGGGTGTACCACAACCACTTTGCCGGTTTTATGGAGATGATATTTCCGGCATCACTTTGCCTGTTTCTTTATTATAGGCCCGGCACCCGCAAAAAAGTATTCCGGACAAGGCTCCTGGAAATTTTTACCCATAAAAGTATAAATTTACATATTCTTTTCGGTTTTTCTGCTGTCCTTATCGGCGCGTCTGTATTTGTGAGTTATTCAAGGGGCGGGATAATCAGTATGTGTCTTTCAGTTGCCATACTGGCATTCATGCTTTTTGTGCGGGGGAGGAAAGAAAGAAAAG
>JAFDJC010000221.1:5447-6298 GCA_019307665.1 Deltaproteobacteria bacterium
ATATTGACCTGAACCGCTTTATTGTATGGGAAGATACCTTATCAATCATAAAAGACTACCCGGTTTTTGGAACCGGTTTTGGAACGTTCGTTCATATCTATCCCGGATATCGGACAGCTCATGAACAGTTGATATTCGAACATGCGCATAACGATTATTTAGAGCTTGCAACAGATGGCGGAATTGTGGCAATTGCTCTTGTTTTCTGGTTTGTGGGCGCTCTTTTGATAAAGACATACCAGAAATCCAAAAGACGGCGTGAAAGATATTCAATCTATCTTTTTTACGGCATCCTTGCGGGATTAATTGCGCTTGCCATTCACAGCATTTCAGATTTTAACCTTCATAACGGGGCGAATGGTATATATGTTTCTTTTATACTCGGTCTCCTGGTCTCATCATCCCACACAAGGATAACGGCGCTGTCAGACACATACCTTAAAAAGATCAAACCTACCCGTATAAAACCGTTTGTCATACCGGCATCCTGTTTACTTTTAGTGATCCCTCTTTTTTATTTATCCGATGTTGCAGGCTCATACAATTTTTCAAAAGTCGCTGATATAATCCTCGACACTGATGTTCCCAAGCCTGAACTCGAAAGAATCGACAAAATTGTAAACCTTGCGTCAACACTTGATCCATTTGAAGCAAGATACTATTATGGTTTGGGAAACATACATTTTTATTTGTCGGGTGCGGGTTTTGCCGAAGAGTTTTATAAAAAGGCTGTCCAACTGAATCCCGCCAAGGGCGAATACCTTCAGCGACTGGGTATTACTCTTGCTCACCAGGGAAAAAACAGCACTGCAGAAAAATTTTTACAGGCAGGAATAGAGCGTGATATCAAT
>JAFDJC010000040.1 GCA_019307665.1 Deltaproteobacteria bacterium
AAGAAAGTGAAAATTCCTAAATAGTTCCATAATCAGATCTCCTTTTTTAAAAAAAACAACTAGCTACAACAAAGCTGATCAGAAGTAAATGTTAAAAACAATGTTAATTAAACACGAATTAAAAATTGTTTGAAAAAATAGTTTGCATTTATATAGTTTGTATGTCACCGAAAGCAAAAAAATATCGAAAAACATTTATTTCCATTTTTGATGAGATCAACGGCTATTTTGTTGATCGATTTTCGGTGGAAGAATGGAAACAATTTCAAAACCTTTTGGGAAAACTGGAGTAATAAAAAACAAACTCTTTGATATGAAGGGGGAGTTCCATGTCATTTAATTGGAAGGATAACAAGAAAGATAGAAGAGTATTTGTTCACCTCACATGTTCTACTGATTTAAAAGTAATTGAAGGCGTTCACGGCTTAGGAAAATTGATGGATATTAACTGATTAAGAGGCTGGATAAAGTGAAACTAACTGATCGAACGAACAAAAAAGAAATTACACTAGATGAGATATTTGCCCCTCGCGGAATTGCTGTTGTTGGTGCATCAGCATCGAATATAGGTTTTGCAGAGTTGGTAGTTCACTCTCTCAAGGAGGCCAAATTCCCAGCCGTCTATCCGGTCAATCCGAAATATAAAGAGGTTCTTGGACTGCGCTGCTACTCTAGTCTTTCAGACATTCCCGGAATAGTGGATCATGTGGTTGTGAACATCCCGGCGGGAAAGGCTCTGGCGCTTTTGGATGAATGTGCTGCCAAGAGTGTAAAATCGGTTCACTTTTTTACAGCCGGTTTTGGAGAAAGCGGTTACAAAGAAAGGGCGGAACTGGAAAAAGAGATGCTGAACAAGGCAAAAGCCGGGGGCTTTCGAATCATCGGTCCTAATTGCGTTGGCCTTTTTGTGCCCAAAAACCGTGTGGTTAACCATTTTCAAACTCCCTTGGAGCCGGGGCCGGTTGCTTTCATATCGCAAAGTGGCGGTCATGCCCAGAATCTTCCGCTTTTCAGTGCGTCAAGGGGAATACGCTTCAGCAAGGTTGTTAGCTATGGCAATGCGCTGGATGTGGACGAAAACGAGCTTTTAGAGTATTTCTCAAAAGATCCTGAAACCGAAATCATCGCTGCCTACATTGAAGGGGTAAAAGACGGCAAACGGTTTTCAAAAGTTTTAAGAAAGGCTGCTGCCCGAAAACCGGTAGTTATTTACAAGGGCGGTAGAACCGAGGCCGGCCGGAGAGCTGCTTTCGGCCATACTGCCAGTGTGGTCAGTTCAGTAGCTGTATTCGACGCACTGTGCCGACAGATGAAGGCGATTCAAGTTTATAACATCGAAGAGATGATAGACATATTGGTAGCATTGCGTTTTGTCAATCCGCTCCCCAAAGGAACAGGCGTCGCCCTAATAGGCGCCGGCGGCGGTCCCAGCGTTCTTGCCGGTGACGAGATGGAAAAAGAGGGGCTTAATCTTCCATGTTTTTCACTAGAGACACAGGCGGAGCTGAAGCAATATTTACCCGTCGACGGCAGCATTTTTATTAACCCGCTTGATACTCCGAACCTCACATCTCCGGACGCTATCGCAACAGCCATGCAAATACTGGGTAAAGTCCCGGGTATTCATATGCTGGTTTATCATCTCGGGTTTCATCCTATCGGCAGTTGGGGGCTGGGTCAGTTTTCTTCGGAAACTTTCCTCCGGCAAGTAATTGACTCCATGATGGATGTCATACAGACAAGCGGCAAACCTGTTCTTCTTGCCCTGCGCCCACCAGAAGATCTGGCCGGTATGGAGGAATTCCTCGTTGCCCAAAAGGCATTTGTGGCAGCCGGACTTCCTGTTTTTCACTCACTGCACCGATTGGCGCGTGCTCTGAAGCGTGTAATAGTCAACTCCAATTCCAAAACCGCTTCAGTTAAATTACCTTCCCAAGCCTCACACCCTACTGGTCAATGAAAAACATTTCTTGACACATAAACTGCTTTTAAAATACAGGTTTTATTATCATGAAAGTTGAACTAGAAAGAAAAGTTGAATACTTTGAAGTCAATCCCGGTTTCTGCATAACCCTCGGTTCCCTATTCAGACGTTTGCAGGAATCTGCCATTATTCATTCTGAGAAGGCGGGGTTTGGCCCAAAGTACCTGATACAAAACCGCCGTGCATGGATATTAAACAGAATTGGAATTAATATTCTGAAAAGTCCAAGATACCTTGAAACACTTAAGGTTGTAACCTGGCACAGGGAGACCGTAGGATTCAGATCTTACCGGGATTTTGAAGTTTTCTCAGGCACGGAAAAAGTGGCCGAAGCATCTAGCTTGTGGATCTTTGTGGACCTTGAAACCCGGAAGATTCTGCCGGCGCCGAAGAATACCGTTGATGCCTACACCGCAGAAAAGGGCAAGGTGCAGGGTTTACACATTGAATCATGGCGGCCTGATATTAAGTTTTCACCTGAATTTTCAACGGAAATTACCATGCGCAGTTCTGATTTTGATCCCATAGGTCATGTGAACAGTGCGGTTTATTTCGACTATATTGAAACACTTGTCTCCTCTTGTTACAGCGATCACCCTGAAATCAAAACCATTATGATTCAGTTCAGTAAAGAGATAGGAATGGATATCAGCAGCATAAAGGCTGGTTTAAACAAAAACAGTACTTCCTGCCTTTTCAGAATCTACAACTCAGAAACTGTGTTCGCAAGCGGCAGTCTGCAACTTTAAAACTTACAGCCGAATACGAATTCCGGGGACATCCATGATAAGGGAATTACAACGGCTTTGTTTATGGTTTCAATTAATCTTTTGTTTTGAGAACCGAAAGGAAAGCCTGCTGCGGTATCATGACCTGACCCACCTGTTTCATCCGCTTTTTACCTTTTTTCTGTTTTTCAAGAAGTTTGCGCTTTCTTGTCACATCACCCCCGTAGCATTTTGCAGTAACATCTTTTCTGTAAGCAGAGATGGTCTTTCGTGAAATGATTTTTGCCCCTATTGCGCCTTGAATGGCTATTTTAAACATCTGCTTTGGTATTTCATCGCGCAGTTTCTCACACGTCATTTTAGCCCGCTCAACCGATTTGTCCCTGTGAACAAGCTGAGACAAAGCATCCACGCGATCGCCGTTAATGAGAATATCCACTTTTACAAGATCGGTTTCCCGGTAGTCTAAAATCTCGTAGTCAAAAGAACCATATCCCTGGGTAATGGATTTGAGTCTGTCATAAAAATCATAAACCGTTTCAGCAAGAGGAAGCTGGAATATCATTTCCATGCGGTCACTGGTCAGGTATTGATAGTTTGTATTAATCCCACGGCGCTCCATGCAAAGGTTCATTACCGTTCCCATGTACCGGTCAGGTATAATAATCGAAGCACGGATAAAGGGTTCCTTTACATATTCAATGGAACCGGGGTCGGGATACATTGCCGGGTTGTCGATCATAGTAACGGTGCCGTCGGTTAAGGTAACTTCATATCGAACCGAGGGTGCAGTGATGATTAGTGAAAAATCGTACTCCCGCTCCAACCGTTCCTGAACAACCTCCAGATGAAGAAGCCCGAGAAAACCACAGCGAAAGCCGAATCCGAGTGCCGCGGATGAATCTTTTTCAAAAGCAAGCGATGCATCGTTCAGCTTCAACTTTTCAAGCGCTGACGCAAGCTCGGGGTATTCGTCAGATGCGACAGGATAAAGGGATGAAAAAACAACCGGTTTTGCCTCTTTAAACCCCGGCATTGGTATTTTGCACCGGTTGGCGGCAAGCGTAACGGTATCGCCGCACCGGGTATCGCTGACAGTTTTGATGCCTGCAATCATATATCCCACCTCTCCTGTCGACAATTCTTCTTTTGGAACGCGGACAATCTGAAAAATACCAACTTCCTCAACCTTATAAACCGCATTGTTGGACATGAAGCATATCTCATCCCCGGTCCTGATGCATCCGTCAAAAATACGCAGATGGACAACAGTTCCACGGTAAGCGTCATAATGCGAGTCAAAAATCAGCGCCCTTGTGGGAGCTGCCGGGTCGCCCTTGGGGGGCGGTAGGCTGGAGACTGCTTTTTCAAGTACATCAATTATCCCGGTCCCTTCCTTTGCAGACGTCAGAATGGCTGTTTCAGGGTCGAGTCCCAGGTCCTCTTCAATTTGATTTTTCACGCGCTCTATGTCTGCAGACGGCAAGTCTATTTTATTGATAACAGGAATGATCTCAAGATCATGCTCCATTGCGAGGTAAAGATTGGCAAGTGTCTGAGCCTCAACACCCTGAGCCGCATCCACCAGGATAAGGGCGCCTTCGCACGACGCAAGAGCCCTTGACACTTCATAGCTGAAATCAACATGTCCCGGTGTGTCAATGAGGTTTAAATAGTAAAGATTGCCGTTTTTCGCCTTGTAAGGGAGGCAAACCGTCTGGCTCTTTATGGTTATTCCCCGCTCGCGCTCAATATCCATGCTGTCCAGGATCTGGTCCTTAAATTCACGGTCAGACACGATATCCGTTGCCTGTATCAGGCGGTCGGCCAGCGTCGACTTGCCGTGATCGATATGAGCAATAATGCTGAAATTACGTATATTATCCATTTGTTGAACCTGACTGCGCCAGCATATTGATTTGTCTGCTGAATGCTCGGCTTAATTTATCCATCTATACTTGATCATTGTCCTGATCATTGTCGGTGATAATTGTCGGTTGACACTAAGCGACATACCCATTATTATATACATTATTTTAAAAAATAAAAGCGCATAGTTATCAGACTATCTGAAATGTTGTCAAGCATTGTCATGTTATCAGGATAAACTGTTATAAATTTTGTTAACTCAACAACAAACTTCTCTTAAATGAAAACAAATATTTTAATTGTAGACGATGACGCAGCCATACGGGAATCGATGCAGGAATTCCTCGAACTGGAAGAATTTAAAGTCCTTTCTGTTTCAAATGCCGAAGAAGCGATTGACTTCTTAAAAAAAAATCAGGTTGATATAGTACTTACCGACATCATCATGTTCGAGATGGATGGCCTTGAGCTGACCAATCTTATTAAAAAAGAATATGATACTGATGTGGTCGTTATGACCGGCTATACCTCTGAACATTCCTATGAGCAAGCCATCAGTAAGGGAGCCAGTGATTTTCTTTTCAAGCCTGTCCGATTTGAAGAGCTGTCGCTGAGGCTTAAAAGGGTGCTGAAAGAACGACAATTATCCAGCGAACGGTCCGAAATGCTGCGGGAATTAAAAAAACTTGCCATCACCGACGGTCTCACCGGACTTTTCAACTCAAGACATTTTTACAAGCAGCTCGACATAGAAGTTGACAGGATTAAGCGTTACAAACACTCCATATCTGTTTTAATTATAGACATAGACCATTTCAAGGACTTCAATGATTCATTCGGCCACATGGAAGGCGATAAGCTTCTGGTTAGGCTGGGCGCGCTGATCAAGTCATGTCTGAGACGGATGGATACTGCATATCGATATGGCGGAGAGGAGTTTACGGTTATTCTGCCTGAAACAAATAATGCAGATGCTATTATCGTAGCAGAGAGAATCAGAAAAATAATAGCGGAAGAAACATTTATCCCTTCCTCAGGTGAAAAGATTGCCATAACCGTCAGCATCGGGTCCACCGAATATCAGGCTGAAGAAAGAATATCAACCTTTGTTCAAAGGGCTGACAAGGCGCTTTATGTTTCCAAGGATTTGGGACGTAACAGGATCTCCTCACTTCCTGATTAGCGCCCCTCCGTATCAGCTACTTTTATCTTCAGATAAAGATCTCCGCTGTCCCCGTCAGGCAATTGTCTACCAAGCCCCTTAAGTCTCAGGATATTACCCTCTCTTGAACCGGAGGGAACAACAACTTTGAAAAGCCGGTTGTGAAAACCCCATGGGATATTAACTGTTTTCCTCGTTCCTGTCAGCACCTCGTACTTTGTAATCACAATCTGTCCATACAAATTCGCATCATTTCCCGCACCTGAAATTCTGACAACCTGCATCCGGTGAGAACGCCGTTTTCGGGTCATTTGCCCTATGGTCGCACTTTTTCCAATATCCGGATAGAAAAGAAAAAGCTTAAGAAAAAGAATCCCGAAAACAAATCCACCGATATGCGCCCACCACGCAATTCCGCTTGACGCGGCATGACTTCCGGCTGCGTTTAACATCTGCATTGCAAACCAGATCCCTATGAACAGAAAAGCCGGAACTTCGATAAACCAGGGAATAAAGATGATGGGAATGAGTGTAAGAATCTTTGACCGGGGATGAAGAATAAGGTATGCGCCCATAATCCCCGCGATTGCTCCACTGGCACCGATTGTCGGCACATTTGAATTGATATTAAGCAAAAGGTGACTAAACCCTGATGTCATACCGCACAACAAATAAAAGAAAAGGTATCTGAGATGTCCCAGGCTGTCTTCAACATTATCGCCGAAAATATAAAGAGACCACATATTTCCTATCAGATGCCAGAAGCCGCCATGCAAAAACATAAACGTGACAAAAGATGTCAACTGCTGGACGGTTGAAAAGTAAGATGAGATGTGGGGAATTGAGTATCGTGCCGGTACCAGGCCGTATACATAAGCGTAACTGTCAAAACCCGAACCCTGTGCAAGCTGTACCAGAAAAAAAACAATGTTAATGCCGATAATAGAATTGTTTACAACAGGATAATTCTTAGAAGGTGTTGTATCGCGAATAGGGAGCATGGTTCAATGCCCTTATAAAATGCGCATACTGAGATCCACCGCTTTTGCCGAGTGCGTCAGGGCGCCTGCTGAAATGATGTCGACTCCGGTCTCTGCAAGAGCATTCAATTCCTTTTTAGTCACCATTCCCGACACTTCAACAACCGCCTTTCCGCTAATCAGTTTTACTGCTTCCCTGATCTCCTTAAGGTCCATGTTGTCCAGCATAATCACATCGGCTTTTGCTTTAAGTGCTTCCTTCACCTCATCCTCATCAGTCACTTCAACTTCTATTTTCACAAGGTGAGATACGTTTTTTTTAATTTTAGTGACGGCTTTTGTAATTCCACCACAGGCCTTGATATGGTTATCCTTTATCAATACGCCGTCAAACAGGCCTGACCTATGATTGAATGCGCCGCCGATTCTGACAGCATACTTTTCAAGCACACGCCAGCCCGGGGTCGTCTTCCTGGTATCCACAAGACGAACGGTTTTGTTTTCCAGAAGATCGACAAACGATTTAACATGGGTTGCAACACCGGAAAGATGCTGCAAAAAATTAAGGGCTGTCCGTTCGCCTTTCAAAAGGCTGCACAGTCTCCCTTCAATCTCTACGGCCGTGTCGCCCGGATTAAGGAAATCTCCATCAGAAGCAGACGGCCTGAAACTAATGTCTCCATCAAGATGTGCGAAAACCTGGTGCGCGATATCGATGCCGGCAATGACAAGCGGTTCTTTGGCGACAATTATACCTTTGCCTGTTTTGTCAGGTGAAACCAGGTTGTCGGTGGTAATATCCCCGGACCCAATATCCTCCATCAGCGCCATTTCAATAAGCTTTTGTATACCGGGCATGGCTTCATGAATATTGTCCGTTCCCTGATTATTTTTCTGATTATTTTCCATAGGACTAATTTCCCTGAAATTCTTTGACACGTTCGAGATTCTTTTTTGTTTTCTCCTGTTTTTCGGTCAGGTCTTTAAATCGGGCTTTCACCTTGGCCACCACATCTTTCGGTGCTTTATCAAGAAAGCCTCTGTTTTCCAGTTTTTTTGAAATAGCAAAAAGTTCCTTGTCGAGTTTTCCGATCTCCTTCTCAAGACGACCTGCTTCCTTTGAAAAATCTACTACACCTTCCAGGAGAACAAATATAATAGCATTGTCCACAATAGCTGTTGCAGCAGCCTTTGGTCGGACACCCGGCTCTTCTACTGTAAATGATTCAAGCCTTGCCAGGTCAATAATCATTTCCCTGTGTTGTTCGATGGTTCTTCTTGTTTCCAGGTCCGGCGACTGAACTATTACGGCAAGTAAAGAGGATGGAGGAATGTTCATCTCGCCTCTTATATTTCTTGTGCTGGTAATAATCTCGATTATCCTTTCCATGACTTCTTCTGCTTCACTGTCGTCTGCAATACTTTCTGCATCGGGCTGGTCAATCGGGAACACAGCTTTCATGATAGATCCTTGGGTCCCCGGCAGTTTATGCCATATCTCTTCCGTCACAAACGGTATGAAAGGATGAAGCAATACAATGGTGTCACGGAGGACGCGCCATAAAACAGACAGCGTAGCATCATGCGCGTTACTTCCTTTTTTGCCGTAAAGAACCGGCTTGATAGCTTCAAGGTACCAGTCACAGAATTCATGCCACACAAAATTATACAGGTCTGAAGCACTTTCATTGAATTTATATGCATCGAGAGAATCGGCAACAGACATTGTTATGCGCTTCAGCCTTGACAAAATCCACCTGTCGGCGAGAGATATATGTTCAAAATCGATCTCTTTTCCCGGACTGCTGATATGCATCAGGGCAAATCTTACAGAGTTCCAGATCTTGTTGATAAAATGGCGGTAACCATCGATTCTGTTTTCAGACATTTTGATGTCGCGTCCCTGGGCGGCAAAAACAGCCAGCGTAAAACGGAAAGCATCGGTGCCGTACTTTTCTATCATTTCAAGAGGGTCGATAACATTACCCTTGGACTTGCTCATCTTTTTTCCCTGTTCGTCGCGGACCAACGCATGCACATACACATCCTTAAAAGGTATGTCTTTCATAAAATAAAGGCCCATCATCATCATACGCGCAACCCAGAAAAACAGTATATCAAAACCGGTAATCAAAACCGTTGTCGGATAGAACGTCTTTAAAAGCGGGGTCTCCTCAGGCCATCCCATTGTGGAAAAAGGCCACAGGGCTGAACTGAACCAGGTGTCAAGGACATCTGTTTCCTGAACAAGATTGCCGCCGCTGCACCCCGGGCATGTCGAAGGTGTCTCTTCGCTAACAATGACTTGGTCACAATCGCTGCAGGACCATGCCGGAATCCGGTGTCCCCACCAGATTTGCCGTGAAATGCACCAGTCCCTGATATTGTACATCCATTCAAAATAGGTCTTTGACCAGGTGTCGGGTATAATTCTGGTGCGACCGTCTTTGACAGCTTCAATCGCTTTTTCAGCAAGCGGTGCGGCTTTGACAAACCACTGTTTCGACAGATTCGGTTCCACGACCGTTTTGCAGCGGTAACAGTGACCCACTCCATGGTCATACTTTTCAATTTTTTCCAGCGCCCCCGTCTCCTTTAGTGCTGCAACAACGGCTTTCCTGCACTCAAATCTTTCCAATCCTTCGAATTTGCCTGCTTCCGCCGTCATCCGGCCGTCGTCATCAATGACCTTAACCACGTCCAGTTTGTGACGCCGCCCGATCTCAAAGTCATTTGGGTCATGTGCCGGTGTCACTTTCAGCGCCCCTGTCCCAAAAGACGTCTCCACATATTTATCTCTGATCAGCGGCATCATTCTGCCCACAAGGGGAAGTTCTACGTCAACATCCTTAATGTGCATATAGCGTTCATCATCAGGATTTACAGCAACTGCCGTATCACCGAGCATTGTCTCGGGCCTTGTGGTGGCAACCGTTAATGCCCCACTTCCGTCAGACAAAGGATATTTGATATAGTACAGTAACCCTTCATGCTCTTCATGTTCCACTTCAAGATCTGAAAGGGCGGTACGGCATCTCGGGCACCAGTTAATAATATAGTTACCGCGATAGATCAGGCCATCTTCATGTAGTTTGACAAAAACCTTTCTAACAGCCTTTGACAGCCCTTCATCCATGGTGAACCGTTCTCTCTGCCAGTCACACGAAGCCCCAAGGCGTTTGAGCTGACCAATAATGGCGTTTCCATACTCTTCCCGCCATTTCCAAACTTCTTCAATAAACTTTTCTCTTCCAAGCTGCTGACGGTTTATACCGTCTTTTGCAAGGCTTTTTTCAACAACATTCTGGGTTGCGATTCCGGCATGATCGGTACCCGGCATCCAGAGTACGTTATCGCCGCGCAGTCTTCTGTATCGACAAAGAATATCCTGCATTGTGTTATTAAGTGCATGCCCCATGTGAAGAACGCCCGTCACATTAGGCGGCGGGATAACAATCGAGTAGCTCTTCTTATCGCTTTTATCATCGGCTGCAAAGAGGTGTTCCTCCTCCCAGTATTTATACCATCGTTTTTCCACGTCATGGGGTTCATACCCCTTTTCAATCAAACCGGAATTCATAAACCAACTCCTCAAACATGATCGACAAAATTTAAAAAGGGATTGTCAAGCAGTGTTGTCACCAGTTAACAATCCCCGAATTCACTAAAAGAAAATATATACAAAAGTAACTCTATTTATCGTTCTCCGTATCACTCACTAGCAGGTTTTTCATTCTATCTATTTCCTGCAACACCTTTTTTTCGATAACATCGGTAATCAGGCCGTCAATTTTATCAGCAAGCATTTCTTTAATAACCTTCCTGACCGCTTCTTCAACCTGCTCTGTTGCAGCCTGGGTTATAGCCCGGTTGTAATCTTTTTCCCGAAAAAGTTTATCTCCCGGCTGCAGCTTGGACTCAAACTTGAAGTCAACGGGCCGGCCTTCTTCCCTGAGATCCTGAACTTTAACAGACACAACACCCGGCCTGTCCAGAATTTTTTCTCCATCTTTTTTTGATTCCGCATCATCTTCAGAAAATGTCAGCGCACTTCCGAGGTCTTCATCAAGCGATTCCGCGAATACTTTTCCTTCCTCAATATTTTGTTCTTCTAGATCATCACCGGATGCTTCAATCTCCTCGTCAGGCTCCAGCAGATCCTCATCAATCTGCACATCATTATCCTCATCAACGCCTATATCTTCTATCTTAGATCCGGCAAAATCGTCATCATTAATACTTTCGATAAGTTCCAGCAGTTCTTTATCAATATCCTCATCGCTTTCATCAATCGTTTCCGTTTCTGGCGTTTCAGGTTCCAGGGCTTCAGGTTCTTCTTCTGATTCTACGTCTGGCTCCATGACTGGTTCCATGGCTGGGGCTGCCTTTTCCTGCGCATCTAATTCAATTGTATCTTCAAGCTGAACATCACTCTCGTCTGATTTATCTTCTGGTACATCTGCTGCGCCTGCTACACCTGCTACATCTACCACATCCTCAAGGGCAATCGGTTCCACGCCATCTGGCATCTCACCTGGTACCGGTGCTGTTTCTTCGACGTCCGTCAATTCAATCACATCTTCATCATCTTCGACCGCATCAGTAAGATCAATAATTTCATCATCCTCGACAACATCGGTCAAGTCTAAGATCTCTTCCTCAGAGGTTTCATCTGTGACGACATCGGTCAACTCTATTACATCATCATTATCTTCAGCGACCGTGTCGATCAAATCAATGATTTCTTCATCCCCGGCAGAAGTATCCTGAACCACTTCAGTGAGGTCGATGATCTCTTCATCTTCAGGTAAGCTTGAATCTTTTATCTTTTTTTCAGGTCCGTTATTGTCTGACATATGGACTCCACCCTCCTGTATAATTCTTGCAACAGTGTAAAATTCCAACTAAATCAAACAGGATTTACGTAATTTTTAAAAAATTAACATACGGTATACTTTGTGTCAAGGTATTTAATTTATTGCCATATACCAAGAAAAGAATTATAAACAACAACATGAATATATAGTATTTATTGATTTCATATAATGTTCACCATTTTGATATAGAGTTATTTATGCGACGCTTCTTTGTTGACCAGTCAAACATAGCCGGATCTCAAGCAATCCTCACAAAATCAGATGCCAGGCATATTCAGCATGTGCTTCGCCTGAAGCCCGGTGAAAAAATACTGCTTTTTGACGGCTCGGGCTACGAATACGAATCCATAATAGAAGGCATGTCGAATAATAAAATCACAGTGACACTGGGCAGGAGGCTGTCATGCTCATCTGAATCTCCGTTAATATTAATTGTTGCCCAGGCCATCCTGAAAGACCGTAAAATGGACACGCTGGTACGGCAGTTAACGGAACTCGGCATTACAAACTGGTTTCCGTTTGCTGCCGAGCGCTCCGTGGCAAGGCCGGGTACAGACCGACTTGCCGTCCGGATGCAACGATGGGAAAAAATTGCAACAGAATCCCTGAAACAATGCAAAAGAGGGTGTCTGCCGCAAATTGGCACATATCGCACATTTGAAAAAGCCACCAGCTATGCCGAAAACTGTGACCTGAAAATTATTTTCCATCAGGATGCCGTGGAACCATTAATGGCCGACCATATTTATCCTGATATGGTTCCTCCTGATACGGCCGGGAAAAAAATCTTTTTGATGTTCGGGCCGGAAGGTGGTTTTACACAAAATGAAATTGATATGGCCGACGATGAAGGCTTTATCACCGCACGTCTTGGCCCCCGGATTTTGCGTGCTGAAACAGCGCCTGTTGCCGCCTGTGCAATTGTCCAGTATCTTTTTGGAGATATAGGAACTAAAAATTCTTGACAATGCCCTGATATTTTATTTATAAGAAATATTTTCATTTCGTGCCTAGGTAGCTCAGTCGGTAGAGCAGGGGACTGAAAATCCCCGTGTCGGCAGTTCAATTCTGTCCCTAGGCACCAGTAATTTCAAGGGTTTAGCGAAATAGCGCTAAGCCCTTTTTTTGTTTCTGCTACCGTTTATGAATCGGCATACAATAGTGATCCACCTTAATTAATTTTATCTGTCTGATTATACGATCAATAATATGTTTTCAGATTGAAACTTTTAAAAGGCAGGGTGAAAATGCCCTGCCTTTTAATTATACCTTAAATTTACCCACCATCATTTTTAACTGCTGTGCAAGCTTACTCAATTCCTCAACTCTCGAACTGAGTTTGCTGCCGCTGTCAGACATATCAATTGCTGCGTGATTGACTTCTGATATATCTTTCGCAATTTCATCTGAAACCGTTGAGCTCTGGGAAACATTTTCATTTACTTCCTGAATCCCGACTGCAGCCTGACTCATATTGCTGGCGATCTCATTTGTTGTTAAAGATTGTTCTTCCACAGCACTGGCAATTATGGATACGACTTCGTTTACTTCGTTAATTATATTTTTTATGTCTCTAATTTCTGTAATTGTTGTTTCTGTCGAGCCCTGAACTCCTTCAATCTCTTTCTTTATATCCAAAGTAGCGTCTTTGGTTTGCCGAGCTAACTCCTTGATCTCATTCGCTACTACTGCAAATCCTTTGCCTGCATCACCAGCACGAGCCGCTTCAATTGTGGCATTCAAAGCAAGAAGATTCGTCTGATCTGAAATATCTTTGATAACCTGTGTAACTTTGTTTATTTCTTCAGCAGCCTTTCCAAGTTCATCAACTTTATCGGAAGCACTGTTTATCTGTTTGACAGCGGAATCAGTTATGACATTTGCCTTCTCTGCATTTTTTGCTATCTCGGCAATCGTCAGTGTCATTTGTTCAGCCGCGGTTGCCACCGCATTCACATTCATCGAAGCCTGCTCCATAGTAGCGGCCACTGAATCCATATTCGTACTCATCTCTTCGGAAGATGCTGCCACATTATTCGCTTTTCCCAGTGTCTCATTATTACGGGAAGACATGACATTTGAAATGTTCAACAAATCAGAAGAGGAGTCATCAAGTGTGTTGGCGTCTTCAGCAATATTCTTTATCATGCTCTGAATGTTTTCTACAAAGGTATTAAACCACTTGGCCAACATCCCAACCTCATCGTTCGCCTGAACATCAAGGCGTCGCGTAAGATCACCTTCCCCTTCGGCAATATCCCGCAAAATATCAGCAGTAGTTGTTACCGGGCTCAGTATTCTTGGCACCAGCAAAACCGCTAAAAAGGAACCAAAAATTACACAGGCAAGGGCTATGCCCAAACCGAATCCAAAGGTTTTTGACAATGAATTTTCCAATGTTTCTTTTATGATATCTTCAGAATCGGAGATACTCGCTTCAAACTTTTTAATTGCACGACTCGTATTTTTTTCAACATTCGCCGCCACTTTGATATGAGCCCCTTTTGCAATTCTTCCTGCATCAGCGGTCTGTTCTTTAATTTTTTGGCTGGCCTCATCTACTTTTTCCTTAAGCTTCAGCGGTATATTCGTTTTTAATGCACTGATGGCGTTGCTTAACTCATCGTTGGAATTATTGATGTCCTGCTGTATTCTCATCTGATTTTCTAATAATCTGGTAATCACCTCATCAGTCTTCTCGACCTGAACCTCTGAAGATTTTTCCAATTCGAACGAGATGGCATAATTAACCTTATCAGTCACCAATGCCATCTCTTCGGTCATTACTTTTCCCTGCAGATCAAAATCACCGGCCAATTCTTTATAAAGAGCATTTTTTCTCTTATTTGCATGCTCTTTTAGAGAGTCAAAGGATTTCATCATAAATTCGATCAATTGGTCATAATCAACATTAGGGGATTCAAGTCTGCCAATAATTTCAATAAATAACGTATCTATTTCTTCATTGTTCTGATCCTGCATTTTTTGGAGATTTATCTCCGTTTCTTGAATCAACTGTTTAAGACGGTTTAGACTGTCCAGGCTGGATGTCTTCAGGGAACCCAGGTTGAAAATAGCAACATTTGCCAACAAATTCTGTGAACTGTTATCGGATTCCATGACTTCGCTCATAGAATCCGTCGAATTAGATAAAAGTTCATCAAAACCACTTTCAATAATCCCTTTCTGGGATTCAA
>JAFDJC010000429.1 GCA_019307665.1 Deltaproteobacteria bacterium
TTGCAGATCCATCGCAAAGGCTATCTGGCCTCCATTGACAACCTGCCGCTCAATCGCAACCTGAACCAACGCCAGGTTGCAAAGGTAAAAGAGATTTTAAGCGGTGTGGATGCGGTTGAATCCTTTTCCATGCGCATCAAGCTTGGGGCCATGTTCAGCAATTTTACCGAAACATCCAACATCAGGCTCAATACGGTCATCCCTGAGCAAGAGGTCAAAACCGTTCCCCTGCTTCCCGACCGTATCATTAAAGGACAAAAGAAAGATATTTTGCTGCAAAAAGGCGAAATTCTCGTCCCCGAACTGATTGCAAACGGCATGAAAGTGAAGTTGGGCGACAGTATTGTGCTGGTGGCCAATAACAAGGACGGATCGGTCAACGGAAAAACTTTCACGGTGAGCGGTGTTCTGGAAGGCATTCTCGGTCCCGGGGGTCGGGACGGGGTTATTCATCTGGATGATGCCAAGGAATTGCTGCGCATCAATGGCGTTGAAATCAGTGAAATAGCGGTCCGCCTGAAAAACATGGACGATCTCCCCCGGGTTTTTTCCAGGCTCAAGGCTGAGCTTGCCTCCCTGAGGGATAAAAAAGATAAGCCGGTATTTGAAGTGCACACCTGGGAGAAACTGTCACCATTTTACAATATCGCTAAAATGATTGATCTGATGACCAGCATCATGAATGTGATGATCATGGCAGTGTACGAGCGGATCAATGAAATCGGCACCATTTCCGCCATCGGTACATTACCGGGCAAAATTATGGCCCTGTTCGTAACCGAGGGCTTTCTGCTCGGCGTGCTTGGCACAGCTGTCGGAACGGTGATCAGCCTGATCAGCATTGCCGCCATAAATGCCGCTAAAATAACCTTTAACTTCGGACGACAATCCAACCTGGTGCTGGCCCCGACCATCGGAGCGGGGGATGTCATTACCATTGTGTTGATTGTTATCGGCATCGCCGTGGCCGCCAGCCTGCAACCGGCATTTAAGGCCGCCAGAATGGACCCCATAACCGCCCTGCGGCATGTATAAATCGTGAAAAAGGCTGTTGAAAAACTTTTAAGATAAAATATCACTTAATGAGGTGACTTATGAAAAGGGGATTCTTTATTGGAGCCGTCATGTTTTTTGTGGCCATTTTTTCCCCGGCCTTAGCTATTGACGGCAATGAGCTACTGGAAAAAGTAGACCGTAACCTCAACCCCGAAAGCTTTGAGATGTACCGCAAACTGATCAATGTTGAACCTGACGGATCGAAAAAAGAGTACATTATGTATTCCGTTAAAAAGGGAAAGGACAAGATTGCGTCCCTTTATTTATCTCCTGCCATCGAAAAGGGCCGATCGACCCTTCGGATTGGAGAGAATATGTGGCTCTATATTCCGAATGTAGGCAGACCGATCCGCATAACAAGCCTGCAGTCCGTAACTGGAGGTATATTCAATAATGCGGACATCATGAGGCTTGACTATAATCAAGAATATAACTGTGAAAAAGTGGAAAAAAGTAAAGGCCAGTACCTGCTTCACTTAAAAGCAAAGACGAGAGCTGTTGCTTACGACCGGGTCAAAATGTGGGCTGATGATAATAAATTGCTCCCTGCAAAAATCGAATGCTTTGCCTCATCCGGGATACTGCTCAAAACTTTGCATTTCAAGGAGATCAAAGCCTTTGGTGGCGGCGTTGTGCGCCCTTCTGTCATCGAAACCGACAGCCCCCTTCACAAAGGATACAGGTCGATCATGATCTTTGCAAAGGTAAAGGCGATAGATCTTAAAGATGAAGTATTTACGCTCACATTCATGCCCAAGTTGGAGTCGCTACGATAAAGGGGTTGTCGGGAAAAGGAAATTACTTAAGATATTGCTGTTTTTCTTTGTTCTTTTCCCTCAGTTTATCCTCGCCCAGGAAAAGTATTCCTTTGACTTATCAGAAATAGAAAAAGAAATAGAAAAAAAGCCATACAGTATTAGTGGATATGTAGAATTCCGGCCCACTTTTTATTGGTTGGATGATGATGCGGCTTTCTATAACCCCGACTTTTATGATCGTTCAAATAGAAGCAGGTTAGATGAATATAATTTCGGACTCTTATTGGATGCAAGTTATGAAAAAGGGATTGGAGGCTTTTTCCTGAGGACATATATTGACGCTGTAGAGTCTGAAATTGAATCAGATGCTGAGGCAAAGATTTTTGAAGGGTATATCTATCTGAAGCCTTCCCCATTTTCTACCGTTGATCTTGGTAAAAAGACATTGAACTGGGGCAAGGGGTATGCCTGGAATCCCGTGGCCTTTGTGGATAGGCCCCAAGATCCCGACATCTGCGGATTATATAAAAAGTTTTAATGGGCCTTTGCAAACTGTAACAATTACACCTGTTTTGATCCCTGTTCATGAGGATATTAACGATGATTTTGGGGAGATAAACCATGTAAACTTCGCAGGCAAATTATATCTGCTTTTCTATGACACTGACATCGATTTTATGTTTCTGACAGAGGGCAGTAAAACGTCAAGACTTGGCGTCGATTTTTCACGAAATATTACCACGAATTTCGAGATACATGGTGAATTTGCTTTTATAAATAGCTTTGAGAAGAAATTTGTCGACAGCAATGGGAATTTGTTTGACGAAACCTTTGATGCCAAAAGTTACCTTGTGGGTATTAGATATCTTACGCCATTCGACACAACATTCATTTGCGAGTATTATCGGAACGGCACTGGATTCACCACTAATGAGATGGAGAATTTCTATGCCTTTGTAGATAAGGATTATGATATATCTCTCACTTCAGACGATGATAGCCTTTTGAGAAATGCCGCATCATTTGCTGAAGAAAGCTACAGCAAGCGGAAT
>JAFDJC010000041.1 GCA_019307665.1 Deltaproteobacteria bacterium
AATATAACATCTTGTTTTAAGCCGGAAAGGTTTTTCATTGTATTTTCGTCAGACGACCATTGTCATGATTCTCCTCATCCCACCCTTTATAAGCAATCGGTCATGTATAAGGAAAGAGAAAAAAACTGTTTTGACTTAGAATCCGGAAGTCGTATCGTTTTTATGAATTTTTGTAAGAATTCTCCAAGAGAAATTGTTAGAAACATCGCGAGTAAACTGTTTGAAGATTCAAATGGAAGCCATGACTGGGAACATACCCTGAGGGTGCTTAGGCTGTGTGAAAAAATAGGAAAAATGGAAGGCGCTGACATGGATGTGCTGACAATTGCCGCATATCTTCATGATGTCGGCAGATGCCATCAGGACAGGACAAATGGTGAAATATGCCATGCTGAGGAAGGGGCGGGAATGGCTGATGGTATTATTGACGTGTTGGATCTGACCGATGAAAAGAAAAGAAATATTATTCATTGTATAAAATCACATAGATTCAGAGGTGAAAGCAGGCCAAAGACAATAGAAGCAAAGGTTTTGTTTGATGCAGACAAGCTCGATGCAATAGGCGCAATAGGAGTAGCAAGGGCTTATTTGTTTGCAGGCGAACTGGGGGCGAGGCTTCATAACCCGAATAATAATATTGAGGATACAAAACCCTATTCAAAAGATGACACCGGTTACAGAGAGTTCATGGTTAAGCTTTGCAGGATAAAGACCGGAATAATAACAGATGAAGGGCGTAAGATAGCTGAAGAACGTCACGATTTTATGGAAAAATTTTTTAAACGCTTTCTTGAAGAACACAATGGGGAACGATGAAAAAAATCTTTTCTTTTTTGTTGTTATGCCTCAGCTGTTCGGCTCTGTACTGGGCTGCCATGTGCTGGGCCGAACCCGGAAAGCTTGACTTCCCTGTAGACGAAAAAAAAATGCTGGAAGGCGAGTTGCAGATTTTTGAGCGCAGCATTGAAAGGGGTGGGGGGAAAAAGAAAAAGCACATAGCAGGGGTCATTTTAATAAATGCTTCGCCCGAAGAGGTCTGGAATGTATTGAACGACTGGGAGTCAATGGATGAGTTTGTCCCTGACCTTGAATATTATAAAGTCATTAGTGAAAGTAGGCAGTATGAACGGGATGGTATTGGCCAAGTGTTTATTGAGGGCAAACTAAACATTCCATTGTTTGATTTTATTTATAACCTTGATGTTGTGTCTGACAAATCGTGCTTTCTTCAGAAATGGCGGTTAATGACTCCTGAAGAAGTCGAAATCATCAGGCTGGTAGGCTTCGATATTAGAAAATCCACAGATGGCATAGATGAAATAACCGGTTATGGATTGGTTCAACCGGCTGATAATGGGCAAAAGTCAATTTATACATATTCTACTGTAATTGAGTTTTCAATGCCCTTGCCTGAATTTGTGGAAAATTATATATGCAGAAATGCTCTGACGGGATTTATAGAGGGTGTTAAAAAAAGGGTGGAATCTCATGGACTCTATATTAAAAATTCGTCAAGTTTGTTTTAGCAATAACAAATAAAAACAAATGCTTAATATATATAAACAAAGCATTACTTTATTGTATTGGGCAGTTCCGGTCTGCGGTTGGGAAGAAAGTACCGCATTTTGTGATTTCTGACATGGGCAAGATCACTTGTCTTAAGATCAGAAATAAGCAGTCCTTCATCATTTCCGATTTTTTTATTCAGGATTTCACCGGAAGGTCCAATGGTTAAAGCAATCCCTGGAAATTCGAGTCCGTTTTCGTTATTACCTGTCTGGTTGCAGGCAACAACAAAAAGTCCATTGTCAAAAGCCCTTGCCGGCAGATGACGTGTCCAGGAATTTAATTTTTCATCACAGTTTCCCCGTGGGGATGCATGAGGGAAAAAGATGATATCAGCCCCTGCTTCAGCCATGCAAGTGGAAAGTTCAGGAAAATGTGCATCATAACAAAGCTGAATCCCGAATTTTATTCCGCATGCTTCAAATAGAGGGATTTGATCCGCTGGTGTAAAAATGTCCTGTTCCGGTGGCGCAAGATAGAATTTACGATAAACATCTATATGACGGTCAGGACTGGAAACAAGATGACTTGCAAATATTCGGCCCGACGAATTTTTCTCGGCCAGTCCTGCCAGTATAACAAGGCCGGATTCCATGGATATATCAGCAATTCGACCTGAGATGTTTCCCGGAATAGTCTCGGAAAACTCGGTTATTGTTTTTTGTGTACTGTATCCGGTGATACTCATTTCAGGAAAACAGACGATAGACGCCCCTTTTTTCCGTGCCTCTTCTACAAAATATGCTGTGCGCTCAAGGTTTTCTTCAATTTTACCGACAGGAGAGCGGAAAACTACTGTTGCAATGCGAATATTTTTCATAAATCAAACTGTGCCTTTATTTTGAAAACCCTGCTTGCCGGAAGATTTAGTATATCTTTTACCCCGGTTTCTTTTCTGATTTCATTAAGTTTGCTTTCTATTTCTTCAACAGAAGGTGCGATAAAGGTAAACCAGATATTATATTTGTTGTCTCTTTGATAATTGTGCGTCACTTCCGGATATCCGTTCACTATTTTTGAAAAAAAATCAATTTTATCTTCAGGTACTTTTGCTGCGCACAAGGTGCTGACAAAACCGAGTTTTTCAGGCACAAAGTTACCGCCTATCCGTCTAATGATACCGTTTTCCCTTAGCCGGGCAATGCGTTTTATGACATTGTTTTCAGTCATGCCAAGATCATCGGCAATGGAGAGAAAAGGTCTTGATGTTATAGGGAAATCAGACTGTATCCGGTTAAGAATTGCTCGGTCGGTATCATCTATTATTACTTCTTGTTCTACTTTGTCCCCAAAGGTTTCTTCTTGTGACATTTCCAATCCTAGTTAGTTATAAACATAAAAAAGGCCCTGATAAATATCAGAGCCTTTTAATAAATCATAAGAAAACTGCAATTTGTAGTGCTGACGGTTTATACACAGCCTGTCGGTTTCGGGAGACCGGCCATTTTACAGGCTCCTTTACCCGGACCTGAAGGGAACAGTTCGTATATGTGTTTCAGTTTGAACTTGGTTAGTTTGGAAAGAACACGAACCATGGGCGCGATACCATTTTTAGTGTAGTAATCCTGAAGAACGTCAACAACCTTCCAGTGCTCTTCATTCATTTCATCGATACCTTCCTGCTGTTTTACATATTGTACCCATCCTTTGGACCACTGTTTAAAATCCTGGATAAAACCATCTTCGTCTATGTCGAATTTTTCTCCATTGAAGTCTATTTCTGCCATTTAGCTAACCTCCTTTATAAATTATTATCAATAGGGCGCTCAGCCCTTTTTCTTGCGAGTAAAGGTATATTTAAATTTTATTTTCTATATTAAATTATTTCTTATGTCAATATTATTATTAATATTCTTTTGGCGTCCGGCTAAGTTCTTCAAGAGTAAACACCGGACCATCCTTGCAAACAAATTCTTTTCCGATATTGCAGCGTCCACACATTCCAAAGCCGCATTTCATCCTGTTTTCAAGAGACATAATAATATGATCATGAGAATATCCGAGTTTTTCAAGAACGGGAAGTGTAAATTTAATCATAACCGGGGGACCGCATACTATCGCATAAGTACTATCATCACCCTTAGGGGCTTTTTCCTCTGTCACCGGTGGAACAAAACCGACATTATATTTCCAGTCAGGATCATCTGTGCCGTCAACAGTAATGTGCATATTAATATCGTCTCTCTTTTCCCACTCGATCAACTCATCTTTATATAAAAGCATGCCCGGAGATCTTGCACCGTAAACCACATCGATATTGCCGAATTTTGAACGGTTGTCAGGGTCAAGCATATAAATGATTGAGGAACGAAGAGTTGTAAAGGCAAAACCGCCGCCTATAATGAGTACGTTTTTTCCTTCCAAAATATCCCAGGGATACCAGTTGCCGAGAGGGCCACGGAGTCCCATTATATCACCCACCTTCATGTTGTGGAGATGGGTCGTTACGCGACCAGCCTTGTTTATTGTAAATTTTGTAAAACCTTTTTCAACCGGTGATGATGCGATGCCGATAGGGATTTCACCCTGTCCTGCAATCGATAGTTCAGCGAACTGGCCCGCCTTATAAGCGAACTTTTCTTCATCTCCATCATTTAAAAAGACAAATTTAAATGTTTTCAGGCTTTTGTCTTCGGTCGCGATTTCTATGTCATCAATGCGGACCGGATACGGTAAATATGGATTTTGCACAGTCTTCTCCCCCTTGTTCCTGCTGAGCTGCAAATGTGCAGCATAAGGGCTAATTATTGTTCATTTTTTCGCAAACATTTCGTATGTCTATGTTTACCGGACATGATCGGATACAGCGGCCGCAGCCGACGCACATGATGCCGTCATCGTATTTGTCCAGATAATATTTAAGTTTATGCATGAAGCGCTGCCTTACACGATGGACTTTTGTATCCCTGGGGTTGTGACCGGTAGTATGGACAGTAAACAGAGGATACATACATGAATCCCAGCATTTTAAACGCTTACCTGAATTTCCGCTCGCCTCATCCTGAATGTCAAAGCACCAGCAGGTTGGGCAGACATAAGTACATGTTCCGCAATTGATACAGGCAAAGGCAATGTCTTCCCATAAATCCGACTCATACAATTCGAGAATAGATTTTTTACCTATGTTGTCAAAAGATACTGTAGACTGAATAGCTTTTTCCGCTTTGCTTTTCAGTTTTTCAATCCTGTCAGATGCATCATCACCGGCGCCGGCATTAAACCCTGCAGCATCCAGAAAAGCTGCTCCCTTGTCGGTTATTACTTTGGCAAGGTATGCCTTTCCATCGTCAACCAGAAGAACATCAAGACCGCTTTCGTCAAACGGTCCCGATTTGGTGCTGGTGCTGAAATCTGTTGTTTCAGGTTTGTTTGCCGCCAGTCCGACAAAGGTACATGCTTCATATGAATCACACCAGTAGGGGTCACGGTATTCGGATGTGTCAAAATTTTTCTTTAATATAAGAAAGGCTGCTGCATCATACGGTCTGATGCCTATGACAGCACGGGAAGAATAATCTTTTTCCGGCACATTCATTTGGTTGCATTCTTCTTTTTTCTCATCTGTAGTATACTCAAGTATTACTTCAGAAGGAGGGAATGCTATCGACTTTGGTGAAAGAAGGGAATCTGAAGCATCCATATCCGGTGCTTTCCCTTTGTCCAGTTCCCTGAATTCACTGTAACCTTTTTTATTATCCTTAACCGGACCGAACAGACGATACTTGTCTTGAGATTTTTCAAGACCTCCTGCCCAGTCTTTCTTGTCAATATTTATGACCTTCATATCAATTTGCCCTTTTTATCGAAATTATCGATTGTCTATCGCAGACCGTTATTTAATGAACTCTTCAGGATCATCAGGTTTATAAGTATCAAGGGACGGCCGTTCATCAACAGATAGACCAGCTTCCCATCCATAAAGCTCGAATACATCCTTTTCAAGTTTTTTAGTAAATGCCCTGACATCTATATTCATCGGGCACGCACGTACACATGCACCGCAGTCTGTACATCTGCCTGCACAGTGATACGCCCGCAGAAAATGGAATGTCCGTGTATCAGTCGGATCAAGAGTTTTACCTACCCACTGTGGTCGGTGTTCGTCAACAAAGCAAGTCGGACAGTAACAGAGGGGGCAGGCATTTCTGCACGCATAACACCTGATACAGGGAGACAATAGATCTTCAAAGTGTTCCCATTTCTCTTCAGTGGTCATGGCTTCCACTTTGTTGACTTCCGCGAATCTGTCCACGTCTTTCTGTTCCTCGACAGTATCTGCAACCATTTCATCAAAGATAACAGGGTTTCTGTGCACACAGACAACGCAATTTTGCTGGATGACATCAGCCTTATCAAGTGTTTTGTCAAAGCTGTTGCCCTTTACAGTTACCTTGCCGTCTTTTTCAGAGACCTCAATGATTTCATCTTCAAACATGGAAGAAATTTTATGCCGGTCAATCATCCCTTTGCATGGAACACCTATAATCGTCACCTGATCCCGTTCGATTTTCTTTTCAATGACGTGGGTAACAATATTGCGGGAATCACATCCCTTGGCAATGATCCCGATCTTTTCTTTCCTGCCTGTCAGGTAGTTTGCCAGGTTAATGCCGCAGTTGCTGTCCCAGACCAGATTTTTGACATCAGACGGGTTTTTGACAAAGCAGGGTTCGTTCATCAGCGGCATTGTTCCTTTTCTGAAGCCGATGATCATGTCAACCTTGCCGTCCGTTAAGAGACGTTCCGAAATTTCTTTTATTTTATCGATATATCCTAACATGTTATGCTACCTTGGCTTCTTGTTTTACAAAATGATTATTCGGTCCCAAAGCCTTCACTGTTTCAGTGATTTCGGTTACAACTTTCACAAATTTTGTTGATTCAGCAGATGAAATCCATGAAAAATGAAGACGCCCTGGTTCTATACCCATATGCTCCATAAGGTTGATAAAGAGTGCGAATTTACGTCGTGCATGATAATTACCTTCCAGGTAATGGCATTCGCCCGGATGTCAGCCGGACACCCAGACAGCATCTGCACCTTCCCTGAGAGCGGCAAGGGCAAACTTGGGGCTCATCCTTCCGGTGCATGGAATACGTATAATCCGGATGTTTACCGGATACTGCATCCTGCTGACACCGGCGAGATCAGCAGCGCCGTAACTGCACCAGTTGCATAAAAAACTTACTATTTTTGGTTCCCAATCAGACATTATTATTCTCCTTGAATATCTTAATCTATACAGCTTCCTTTAATGAAAATATTTGAGCAAAGATCTGGTCGTTGTCAAAACCCTTCAGATGAATAGCACCTGACCGGCAGGATGCAACACAGAGGCCGCAGCCTTTGCAAAGAATTGGATTAATTTCAGCTTTTCCTGTGAACGGGCCTTTTTCTGTAAATGAAGGAGCTGAATAAGGACAGATCGACACACAGACACCACAGGAACTGCAGATGCCGGGATCTGTTTTTGCCACAGTTCCGCTTGTATTAACGGTTTCGCTTGCCAGTAACGTGACAGCGCGTGACGATGCTGCCTGTGCCTGGGCGATCGCTTCATCGATAGGCTTAGGGTAATGGGCAAGCCCGCAGAGAAAAACACCGTCTGTAGCAAACTCAGAAGGACCGAGCTTAGCATGTTTTTCCACGAAAAAGCCGTCGGCATTAAGCGGTACTTTAAAGAAGTTAGCGAGTTTTTCATTGCGGTTCGGTATAATTGCCGATGCCAGAGTCACAAGGTCGGTTTCTATTTCAATTGGCCTGTCAAGGACATGGTCTGTTAACTTAATGAAAATTTTGTTGTCTTTAAGATCAATCTCGGGTTTTTTGTCAACAGAATAATGGATGAATATTACTCCGGCCTCCCTGGCTTCAGCGTATATATATTCCCTTTCACCGTAAGTTCTTATATCACGGTACAGAATGTATACGTTCATTTCAGGGTTGAGTTTTTTAAGTTCCAGAGCATTGTCGATGGAATGAGTGCAGCATACCCTTGAACAGTATGGCCGGTCGGGTTCTCTTGAACCGACGCATTGAATAAATACTGCTGAATTAAGCTCTTTAAGTTTTGGATCGTTTTCAATTAATTTTTTATCAAGTTCGAGGCTTGTAAGTATCCTTGGATCTTTCCCATAATGGTATTCATCAGGCTTATAAGCTGACGCACCCGTTGCTATGACAGCTATACCATGTTCAATCGTATCGCTTTTCCCGTTTGATGACAGGGTAGACTCAAAGTTACCGACAAAACCATCTACATTTTCAAGCGCCGTATCCAGGTGAATGTGAACCTTATCATTATTTTCAACTTCACTTATGAGACTCGCGAGTTCTTTTTGTATATCTTCTCCCTGAAAGGTTTTATAAAGATTTTTAGCTTCCCCTCCGAGGCTTGCGCTTTTTTCCACAAGATGAACTTCATATCCCTGTCCTGCAAGGTTTTTTGCACTTGTGATACCCGATACGCCACCACCAATAACCATAGCAGTTTGATTGACCTGAAGTTCGGCTTCCTCAAGGGGCTCCATCAAGGCAACTTTTGATACAGCCATTCTCACCAAGTCTTTTGCTTTTTCGGTTGCAACTTCAGGATTGTTTTTATGAACCCAGGAATCATGATTCCTGATATTGGTCATCTCAAACAGATATTTATTCAATCCGGCGTTAACGAGAGTTTCCTGAAAGAGCGGTTCATGGGTTTTCGGTGTGCAGGCAGCGACAACGACTCTGTTCAAATTGTTGGTCTTTATGATCTGGGTCATAGCATCCTGCGTATCCTGGGAACATGAATAAAGATTGTCAGCCACATATTCCACATATGGAAGCGAGGCAGCATAATCCCTGACTCCGGGGACATCTACAACACCGGCAATATTTATACCGCATTTACATACAAACACTCCGATTCTCGGGCGTTCACCAATTACATTTGTTTCAGGAATAATTTCTTTTTCTTTGGTCTGAGAGTTCCTTGAGACGCTGAGCATTTCACCTGCAACTGCGGCAGCCGCACTTGCATCAACGACTGATTGTGGAATATCTTTTGGCCCTTGAAACGCGCCGCAGACAAAAATACCTTCCTTTGATGTTGCTACCGGATTGAAACTCGATGTCTTTGCAAAATTCCCCTTGGTAAGCTCGATATCGAGATTTTTGGCCATTTCTACTGTTTCAGGTGAAATTTCAAGTCCGATTGAAAGAACGATCATGTCGAATGTTTCGTTTATAAGATCTCCGTTTTCAGCCACATAACGCACTTCCAGGTCATCCGAGCCGAATACAGGATTGATAGTATGTACACGGCTTCTGACAAACCGTACCCCCTCATCTTTTGCTTTATCATAAAAACGTTCAAAATCTTTGCCATGGGTTCTCATGTCCATATAAAATACGGCACAGTCCAAGTCATCGCCTGAATGTTCTTTTGCGATGACAGCCTCTTTAATGGCATACATGCAGCAGACCGAAGAACAGTATGAATTGTCACATTTGTTCATGTCTCTTGAACCCACACATTGAAACCAGGCGATTTTTTTAGGTTCTTTATGGTCGGATGTTCTGACCAGGTGGCCCATGGTCGGGCCGGATGCGGAAAGAATTCTTTCAAATTCCATTGCCGTCATCACATTTGGATGATTTGCATAGTCATAATTGTCAAACTTGGATGGATCAAAAGGCTCAAAACCTGGAGAAAGGATAATCGATCCCACATTTAACTCAATGGTTTCATCTTCCATTGAATGATCGATGGCATCAACCATGCAGAATTCAGTACAGACCTGACATCCACCGGTTTTAAAATGCATACAGGTATCGCGATCAATGGCAGGTGTATTCGGTACAGCCTGGGCATATGGCACGTATATCGGTTTTCTGCCACTAAGCCCCATTTCGTACTCGGATGGAATGAACGTTGGGTCTTTTTTGGTAATTTCTTTTCTAATCTTTTCAATAGTAATGTGCCCGGTGGGACAAACAGAAGCACATGCACCGCACGCCATGCAGATATCGGTTTGAACATGGAATGGCGTATCGACTTTAATATCCACGCCTCGTCCTGTAAGGCTTATGGCATTATTGCCCATCTTTTCGCAAATGCGGGTACATAGACCGCAGAGAATACAGTCATCATCTCCTTTTGGAAAGCGTGGTTCATCGATTCCGTATTTTTCAGCAAGATCTTTTAAAAGCGGTACTTCAGGGCAGCGCGCCAGAAGCATTTCAACAATCAGTTTTCGACCTTCGTGAACCGTTTCGGTGTCGGTATTGATTTCCATCCCTTCCCAAATGGGATAGTTGCACGCAGTTACAAATTTTTTCCTTCTGCCGTCAAACATTTCAACTGTGCATATGCGGCACATACCGGCAGGATCGAGTGCTTTATGATGACACAGGGTGGGAATTTTAACCCCGTATTTTTCAGCAACATGAATTATATATTGTCCTTCTTCTCCCTGAACTTCTTTACCATTAAGCTTGAAAGTGACCATAAATATTATTCCTTATGATTATTTGATAACGATTGCGCCAAATTTACATGCATCGTAACAAATTCCGCATTTAATACATTTATCCTGATCCAGTTGGTGAGGTTTTTTCTTTTCGCCTGTAATTGCATCCTCCGGGCACTTGCGGGCACAAACACGACATCCGGTACATGCCTCTTCATCGATTTCATAATGGAAAAGGTTTTTGCAGACGCCTGAAGAACATTTTTTGTCCTTAATGTGAGCTTCATATTCATCACGGAAATAGTGGATCGTGGTTAGAACAGGATTTGGGGCCGATGTTCCCAATCCGCAAAGAGAAAATTTTTGAATCATCGCTCCCAGTTCTTCAAGAAGCTCTATGTCACCTTCCTTTCCGTTGCCTTCACATATTGCGGTGAGAATATCGAGTGACTGTTTGATTCCTTCACGGCAAGGATTGCATTGGCCACATGATTCCTCCGTAAGGAAATCAAGGAAATAACGCGCTACATCCACCATGCATGTGTCCTGATCCATGACGATCATGCCGCCGGAGCCCATAATGGAACCAACTTCGGCAAGACTTTGATAATCAACAGGAATTTCCATGAGTTTTTCCGGAATGCAGCCTCCGGATGGTCCACCGGTCTGTACTGCCTTGAATTTTTTCTTTTTAGGTACACCGCCGCCCATGTTAAACACTATTTCTTTTAAAGAGATGCCCATTGGCACCTCAATAAGGCCTGTATTTTTAATTTTGCCGACCAGGCTGAAAGCCTTGGTGCCCTTGCTGTTTGGCGTACCCATGCCTGCATGCCAGTCCGCCCCTTTCAGGATAATAGCCGGTACATTAGCAAAAGTTTCCACGTTATTAAGATTTGACGGGTTTTCACGGAAGCCTTTTTCAACCGTATGGACGTATTTCGCTCTCGGCCTTCCTACATTTCCTTCAAGAGATGCCATGAGCGCAGTAGACTCGCCGCATACAAAGGCGCCTGCTCCGGTTGATATCTTTATTTCAAATGAAAAATCCGTTCCCGCGATATTTTTTCCAAGCAGACCGTATTCTGTAGCCTGTTTTATTGCATTGACAAGACGCTTGACCGCCAGCGGATATTCATTGCGGACATAAATAAAGCCTGTGTTTGATCCAATAGCCAAACCGGCAATAAGCATTCCTTCCAAAACCGTATGAGGATCACCTTCAAGAATGCTGCGGTCCATGTAGGCCCCGGGGTCGCCCTCATCGGCATTGCAGATAATATATCTATCGCCGTGATGTTTGGCACATGTTTCCCATTTTATGCCTGTAGGGAATCCACCACCACCGCGACCTCTTAATCCTGATTCCTTGATAGTTTTGATGATATTTTTTGGCTTATTTTCATCAATTGATTTTAAGAAAGCCAGATAGCCTTTTTTTGCAATATATTCTTCTATTTTGTCAGGATCAATGTATCCGCAATTTCTAAGGGCGATTTTGACTTGTCCTTTGTAAAACGGGATATCTTCTAAAAACGAAATGCTTTCAACAGGTTCAAATTCATCAATCGGGTTGGGGTAGTCGTCTTCAAGTAATGAGCGAGGGTCTTTTATTTGTCCAAGAATGAGTTTTTTGTTTTTTTCAAAATCATTTTCCATGTATTCATCAATAACATCAACTATTTTATCCTTAGTTAAATGTCTATACATGATGCGTGGTTTCTTCTTGGAAAGAATTTCCACTAGAGGTTCTTCTTCACAAAATCCTATACATCCTGTTTGACATATTTGTATATTTTTATTGCCGGAAAATGCTTTTTGAGCTTCTTCAAAGGAATCCATGGCACCGGCAGCAATACCACATGATGCCATTCCAATGTTAACCTTAATAAAATCAGGATTGTACAGTTTTTGCCTATATTCTTTTGTTATTTTTTCTAAGTCTTTCACAGACTGGATTTTCATAATCAGTGCCTCTTAATTTTTATTCGTATTGATCCAAAACTGTTTTGACTTCATCCGACATAATCCGGCCGTGCGTATCTTCATTGACTTTAATGACCGGTCCGAGACTGCAACAGCCTATACAGCGAACAGATTCCAGGGTAAATTTCTTGTCTTCGGTTGTTTCACCATCTTTAATATTTAATGTTTCTTCAATTCTTTCCCGTACACGTTCTCCACCTCTGACATGGCAGGCCGTACCAAGACAGATGGAAATAATGTTTCTACCCCTTGGTTCAAGGCTGAAGGTACTGTAAAAAGTCCCTACGCCGTAAATTTTGCTGTAAGGCACACCAAGTTTTTCAGCAAGATATGAAAGTGCAGGTTTGGGAATATAGTTGTAACGACGTTGAATAGACTGGAGGATCATGATAAGGTTCTCCTTGTCATTATTAAAATCCTTATCGATAATCTGATCCAGCTCCATATAATCGATTTCTTCAGGCTCTTCATTTTGTAGCAGTTTAGCTTCACTCATCTGCAAATCTCCCAAATAAAAAATATTACATATTCTAAAGAAGGTTACGCTGCAGAAACCTGTTGTGTTACCGGGCAGTTTTCAACACAGGCGCCGCATCCGGTGCAAAGATCCATATTTATGCTGCGCGCACGTTTTTTGACCTTTACTTTAAAATTACCTGGCGATCCTTCTACAGTTTCAATGTCGGAATAAGTTATCAGTTCTATGTTCAAGTGCCGGCCGACCTCGACCAGTGTTGGTGAGATAATTCACATGGCACAGTCATTGGTGGGAAATGTCTTGTCAAGTTGAGACATCACGCCGCCAATGGAAGGTGTTTTTTCGAGAAGGTAGACATAGTATCCCGAGTTTGCCAGATCCAGTGCCGATTGCATCCCTGCAATTCCGCCGCCGACAACTAATACTGATCCTACAACATCCTTAGGCATAGTATTTTCTCCTGGTTGATAAAAAACATAAAAAACGCCTGAATTTATTGCCAAATTTAATAAATTCAGGCAAGATTAAGCAAATGATATAGATATATTGAATGAATACACTTGTCAATAGGATTTCAGAATGAATTTTAAAAAAACAGTGGAAGAAATTGAAATAATAGTTATAATTTCCGGTTTACCCGGGTTAGGAGTTCGTAAATCGTGTCCCTTCGGCCCACGCTTATGACATAAATTGTTATTTCTGATTCATTGACAACATAAGCTAATCTGTAACCCACTGATCTTAGCTTAATCTTGTACAGATCTTTATAGCCCTTTAATTTAGCTGATTCCACATACGGATTTTCAAGGCGCTTTATCAAATGTTTTTTAAATTGTTTTTTTATAAAAGGATCAAGCTTTTTCCATTCTTTGAATGCACTTTTGAAATATTTAAGCTTATAGCTCATCGATATTTATCTCTATTGCATCATCCATTTCATGTTTACGCTCTTCAAATATTTTTCCAAGCTCTATGTCCTCAGCAATCTCTAAAAGCCGTTCATAAATTTCAGGTGAGACGATATATGCGGTTGTTTTATTGCGGTTCAAAAGTGCAATGGATTCACCGTGTGCAGCATCAATAAGAGCTTGCGGATTTTTTTTAAACTCTGAGATGCTTGCAGTTTTTCCGGCATGGATTGTTTCAAGCATTTATACACCCTCCATATTTTATTTGTATCATTAATAGCTCTCTTAATAGCACTTTTGCCGGTATCTTGTCAAGGCCTTCGGGGACTGGACTTTCCGCGAAATTTTTTCAACTTATAATTATGTATGATCGAACACATTTATGGATGGTCATTTTCACCTGACGGGTTTCCATATCTTAAAAGAAAATCGCGGGTGACATCGGCTCAAAAATGATATGATCCTTCCCGGGCCTCTGAAAGGGCCGGGAAGGCAGATGGACTGCATCAGGCTGCTATTTGAAATGCTCTTTCGGTGGCACTGCGAATTTCATCAGGCGTAAAGGGTTTGGGGAGATAATCGATCGCTCCGATTTTTGCTGCTTCCACTGCTGTTTCTATACTTGCGTATCCAGTTATAATAATGACTTTGGATGCAGGTTGCTTTTCAGAAATCATTTGAAGAAGCTCCAAGCCCTTTACCTCCGGGATTCTCAGGTCCAAAAGAACCAGTTTGTAAGGGTGCTGATCAATTTTTTCAATGGCCTCGGCTTTTGTAACCGCCTGATCAACACTATATCCTTTTTTCGCCAGGATTTTTCTTATGTTATTATTGACAGCCACCTCATCATCGATAACGAGAATGTTTTTAAAAGTCGCTTCTTTGGGGAGGTCAGGATAATCCAAAACATTATCTACGATGGCTTCTGTTTTTGAAACAACCATTTTTTTCAATTCTTCATAAGGAAGGAATGAAAGGTCCTCATGGACCAGATAGTTCACATAATCGGAACCCGTGATCGCTGCGACCTCGTCGTAATCAAACGGCATATCGATACCGATCATCTTTTTAGCATCAAACTGAGCTGCTTTCCCGGCACTTTTTTTCTTTTTGGCTTTTTTCTGGGGGCAGGCGCTCTTTTTGACTCCGGCTTTGCAGGTTGTACCGAGTTTTTTATAGATGTCGCAGACCATGTCACCGACCATGCAATAGTTTTCGATGGTTTCCACAGGGGCGATTTTCGCTTCA
>JAFDJC010000042.1 GCA_019307665.1 Deltaproteobacteria bacterium
CCAGGTCAAATGAACCGTGAAAAAGAAACAATCCAAGGGCTATCAAGGAGACCTGACCGATCAGACCGGTGATGATTAGTAAGGTGTAAGCTGCAAACCTTTTTGAGAAGTTATGAATTATAGCCATAATATTTTTTAATTTACCTTTTTTTCAATTAAATCAATTTCTAAACTGTGTACATAAGGTCAAATGCACCACATAAAAGTTCCGTAACCACCTGATTGCCTTCAATGGTTCCGGCCAAACCATATAGTGCAGTAGTTTCGGCAACTGTTCCGGCTTTTGTTTTGGCGTACTCAACCCCTTCTTTTAAATCCCGGATCAATTGCCCTGCAATATCCGGAACTTCGGTTTGAGGCATTGTAACACAAAAATGAAGTGCCGGCGGCAATTGCAGAATATTAAACCGCCAACCTTTGGTTTTCATAAAATCGTTCACATGGAATACATCAACATCATCGGAGCGGAAGCTGACCACAAATGTAGGATCACCTATGATTGTAAGTTCCGGTATCCCCTCAACCCCTTTTTTAATCTTATCGGAGATTTTCATTATAGCGCCTGCTGCTTTCAGGTATCCCTCCTCACCCAGGTAAACCAGTGATGCCCAGGTAGCAGCGGTCAAACCGCCGGACCGGCTGCCGGCAGCTGTGGGAGAAGCATAAATCCCGCCAGGCCAGTCCGGAAAGCTGAAATATTGATAACGGCGCATGTTATTATTGCGATAAAGAACGACCGATGTTCCCTTTAGAGCAAAACCGTATTTATGAGTGTCTGCAGACATGGAGGTAAGACCTTTTAAACGAAAATCAAACACAGGGACCTTGTACCCCAGTTTTTCAACCCACGGCAAAATAAACCCGCCAAGGCAGCCATCAACATGAAGCCCAATATTATGTTTTAACGCAATATCAGACAGTTCTTCCAGAGGATCGATAAGGCCATAGGGATAATTGCCGGCACTGCCCACCAGGGCAACCGTATTCTCATTGATTTTTGCCTCTACGTTTGCCGGATCAACACGGAAATCAGGAAGATCTACCGGTATTTCAACGATCTTGATGCCAAAGTACATGCCTGCTTTATGGAAAGCCGGATGGGCGGCTTTTGGCATGATGACTTCCGGCTGTGTAATGCCTTTTTCGCTACGGGCTTTGTCCCTGTATGCCTTCATGGCCATGGCAATACTCTCGCTACCGCCGGAGGTGACGGTACCGCAAACACTATCTTCTGAATTGTGTGTTTTTACTGCATCGCCATTTAGCATTTTTGCCGTCATTGCAATGATTTCACTTTCAAACTTTGACATGCTCGGGCACAAATCAAATTGAAGCGTATTCACATGGGAGAAAAATGAAAAAGTCTTATTTAGAAATGCACGATGTTCATCGCCTGCATGATAGAACGTACCGGACACCCGGCCGTTTTTCCATTTGGAATTCTCCTCTTGAGACATGGTGGATAATTCCTTTAAGATATCATCCTTATTGCGACCTTTTTCAGGAATTGCCTGACAACTGTCAAATCGTCCTTTATAAGGTTTAAAGGGATCTACGACGGACTCTTCTAAGTTTTTGTCTGGATTTTTGTCTGGATTTTTATCCGGCATGGCGCCCCCCTTTTAGCTTTTATAAAAATAATTCCACCTGGAAAAAAATTCCAGGTTATTGTTTATTTAATGCAGTAAATATTTTTTTATTTCTGTTAAACAGCTCACGATACTGGTTATACATTTTATCATAAATCTCTTTATTTGACTCATCAGGTACAAATGCCCGTTTTATTTTTACAAGATTCCGTACCTCGTTAATGGAGCGATATCCCAGTAAAATAAAAGCAAGGAAAGCAGCTCCCCGGACAGTTGTATGTACCGGGTCATCAATCTGATGGATTGGCACGCCCAAAACATCTGCATGGATCTGACACCACAGGTCAGAGAGCGCTCCGCCCCCTGAAAAGCGAAAGTTTTCAATTGGACGGCCAATGAATTTCTCTGCCGGCCCCATGGTCCATCTATTGTTATAGGCAAGGCCCTCCATAACTGCACGGGAAAGATGACTGCGTGTTGTATCCAATGAAAGATTCATAAAACCGCCCCGGGCATCCGGATTTTCACAGGGAACAATCGAGCCGTTCAACCAGGGAAGAAAGATGACGCCTTCACTTCCGGCAGGCGCTTGGGATGCCATAGTGTTAAAGCGTTCATAGGCATCATCCGGCTTTGGTCCAGTATCAAACTCATCATCAGGATAGATGAAATTCTTGAGAAAAAATTCCACACACATGCCACCGACTCCCTGCTCCCCAAACAAATAATATTTTGATTTAAACGGGCTTGGAATAGATGTTAATATATGAGTTATATCTGTTTTTTTAAAAGGAATATGACAGGTCATATAAAGGGATGTGCCGATATAAATAATTGTCTTAAAATCCTCAACAGCTCCGGAGCCAATGGCTGAGGCATTGGAGTCACCAATGCCTGCAATTACCTGAGTTGCGGGATGCAACCCAAGCTCTTTTGCCACAGAGGGCTTCAAAGGACCGACAATGCCGTCATTTGGTATAAGTTCCGGGAATTTATCCTTTGAAAGACCGGCAAGATTCAACAAGGCATCACTATACTCCATACTTCCCCATTGACGATTTTCCGAAACCATGAACGGGGCCATGGTTTTCTGGGTTGCTGTTATTCTGCCGGTAAGTCGGGAGGTCAGATAGTCCATTGGTTCTAAAAATTTATATGTTTTGGCATAGATATCAGGTCTTTCATTTTTAATAAAAAGAACATGACCAAGAGAATCTGCACCTGAGTGAGTTGGTGCAAGACCGGTCAACTTGATCCATTTGAGCAACTTAAGCAAACCATAGCCTTGAACAGGGGGAAATCCTTTAATGATTTTTTGGTTATACGGCCCACCCCTGCTATCCAGCCAGTGTACGGCATTCATCAGAGGTTCGCCATGCTCATCTACAGGCGTGACCACCGACCATTGGGAATCACAACTAACAGCAACAATGTCTTCCGGTTGGACACCTGATTGATTGACCACTTCCTTTGCTGCTTTTTTTGCATTGCGCCACCATTCCTTAGGATCTTGCTCAGCTCCGCCATTAGGTAAAAGTAAAGTGGAGACTTTTTCACTCGCGCTTGCCACAACCTTACCATTATCTGCCACAAGTGCTGCTTTAAAACCACCGGTTCCCAGATCGATTGCTAATACATACCGTGTTGAATGGGAGGCTGATTTTCTTTCATGATTTTTTTCTATCATTATAATTTTTTTCTTTTTAGAGAGTTCCTGTCAATATCCCACCTGTTGTTGACATCTGATATCCTTTGACGCGCATTTTTTATTTTACAAGCACTTCTCTAGAATACAATTCTTTATATATGGAATAGTATCTATAGTAAATAGTTTCAATATAATTCAAGGAACTCATTTTTCCATGTATGTGCCGGCTATTTTTTTGAAACATGATAAATTGTGAGGAAGTCCGGACATCATTGCGCTTGACAAAGAGGTTACCCCTATATTAATAAAAAATATCAATTAATAAAACTGGGTTACAGTGTTGGGGATAAGATGAATTTTCTGCGCTGGCGGTGGCAGGTTACTTAAGTCTGCTTGCCTCCTTTGGATTAAAACAAGTATTGAGAGCCGTGAGCAACTTTAGTCTTTATAAGGTGCTCCGGTTTATTTCGTACAAACCGGGGCTTAGGTGGTAAGCACCGGTTTTTTTGTTATCGGGGGATATAATGGGAAAATCCGTTTTAATGCTCGGGAACGAAGCGATTGCCCGGGGCCTCGCAGAGGGTGGCTGTGCTGTTGCAACAGCATATCCAGGAACGCCGTCTTCAGAGATACTTTCTTCTATTGCCTCCATTAACAAAGACCTTGATGAGCCTATGCATGTTCAGTGGGCTGTGAATGAAAAGGTGGCATTTGAGATTGCTTATGCTGCCGCTATTACGGGGCTAAGGGCGGCTGTCAGCATGAAGCAGGTGGGTTTGAATGTGGCCTCCGATCCATTGATGAGTGCCGCATACATGGGAACAAAAGGCGGGTTCGTGGTGATCAGTGCCGATGACCCGGGCCCTCATTCATCACAGACCGAACAGGACAGCCGTTTTACTGCAATGTCGGCAAAAATACCGGTACTTGATCCGGATTCTCCGGGTCAGGCAAAAGAGATGATAAAACTCGCATTTGAATTATCCGAGCGCTATGAAATACCGGTTATGTTGAGACCGACCACAAGGGTCTGCCATACACGCCAGGATGTTTTGCCTGGGGCAATGTCCCGTATTTCAAGAAGACCTGAGTTTGAAAAAGACCCTGCCAGATGGGCGGCTACGCCGAAATTCCGTTTTCATCTGCACGGAGAACTTGAAAAAAAGCTTGAAAAAATCGCCGCCGACATGAGTACTGCGCCTGTATCTGTCAGCAAGGGGCAAGATACGTCAAAGGCAATTTTGGTTTCAGGTGTTGCGGCAGCTCATGCAAAGGAGATTTTGAAAGATCTCGACCTGATAGATGTCATATCCCTTTATCAGGTATTGCAGCCCTTTCCGCTTCATACAACATTCATGGATCATCTTTTAAATACGTATGAAGAAGTGCTTGTCATCGAGGAGACCACAGGTGTGATTGAGCTGCAGCTTGCCGACAGGAGCAGGGTAAAAGGAAAAATGTCAGGTTTCGTACCCCGGGTTGGGGAGCTGCTTCCTGAAAAAATATTAAACCTGATAGAGGATTTTGTCGGAAAAGATCTGACGCCCCATGAACAGGCTGCCCCAGGCGGAAGACGGCCAACCCTTTGCGCAGGGTGTCCTCACCGGGCATCCTTTTTTGCCATAAAAAAAGCATCCCCCAAAGGCATTTTTACCAGTGACATCGGGTGCTACACACTTGGATTGAACATGGGCGCCGTGGATACGGTGCTGTGCATGGGAGCGGCAATCGGCCAGGCAGCAGGTTTTTATCATGCTTACAGAAATGAAGAGAAACAGCCGGATATTGTAGCGACTATAGGCGATTCTACTTTTTTCCATGCCGGTATTCCACCGCTGATTGATGCAGTGGTCCAGAAAATACCTTTTGTTCTTGTAATACTGGATAACAGGACAACGGCGATGACAGGCAATCAGCCTACACCGGCAAGTGGTGTGGGTGCATGCGGAGAGAGCACCGGTTCGGTTGATATTGAATCTATTGTAAAGGGCTGCGGTGTCAAATTTTGCCAAACAGGCGACCCGTATCTCCTTGATGACTTTATCCCCATGGTTAAAGATGCGGTTCAATTCAGCAAAGAAAACGGCCCTGCTGTCGTGATCGCAAGACATCCCTGTATCCTGGACAGATCCATCAAAATGCCCTACGATAAATAGGACGACAAAGCCATAGTGGTGGAGATAACAGAATCCTGTGACGGGTGCGCCTATTGCATCGACCATTTTGAATGTCCTGCCCTTGTACTTGATCAAAAGAAGGAAAAGGTCGAGATTGACCCAGGTCTTTGCACAGGGTGCGGTGTCTGTTTATATGTTTGTCCTAAAAAGTCGATACAGGAGAAAATATGAAGCCGGCGGTTAAGCAGCAGATAGTGATCAGCGGTGTAGGGGGGCAGGGCGTACTTTTTGTTACACGGCTTATTGCAGAGGCGGCCATTGATAAAGGTCTTCCAGTTTTGACTTCAGAGACTCACGGCATGGCTCAGAGGGGAGGTACGGTGGTGTCGCATCTCAAGGTCGGAGACTTTGCAAGCCCGCTGATACGACCCCGGAAGGCGAATGGACTTCTGGCACTGAAAGCCGAAATTCCTGATGCGCACCTTTTATTTCTGGAACCTGATGCATGGGCTGTGGTAAACAGCGATTCCCCAAGGGATTTTCGAAATATGGCGAAACTGTTTAATACAGACTGTGATCAACTGGCCCTTGAGATTGGCAATGCAAGGTCGGCAAACCTGGTTCTTTTGGGTTTTGGTGTGGCCGCCACAATCGGAGGAGATCATGTGAAACAGCCCATGTTCTGCTCCATTGAAGATATTAGAAATGTACTTTTAAAGCGGTTTTCAGGTAATAAGAAAGTGCTGGATGCGGCTGTTGCGGCAATTGAAGCAGGGTATGACAGCTTTGGATCAAAAAGGAGCAGCAAATGACTTTCATTCCACAAAACTTAACTGAAGAAAAAATCCAGGAAATTCAGCTTAAGGGACTGCAGTGGACAGTATCACATGCATATCATAACTCACCTCTTTACCGGGATAAATTTGACAAAGTCGGACTGAAGCCGGAAGATGTTGCATCTTTATCAATTTTGAATGACCTTCCCTTTACAGACAAGGAGGATTTGCAGGAAGGGTATCCGTTTCCTGTACTGGCGGTCCCATTTGAGAAGATAGTCAGGATTCATGCTTCTTCGGGAACAACGGGCAAGCGTAAGGTGTTAAGCTATACAGCCCGTGATATAGATGTCTGGGCAGACATGTTTGCCAGGTGCTATGAGCTTGCAGGGTTGACCAGGGAAGATCGTGTCCAGCTGGCTGTAGGCTATGGGCTATGGACTGCGGGCGTGGGGTTCCAGGCAGGATGTGAGCGTTTCGGAGCCATGGCGGTGCCGGTTGGGCCGGCAAATGCTGAAATGCATTGTGAAATGCTTGTGGACATGGGTACAACCGTATTCTGTTCAACTGCGTCCATGGCCCTTCTTATGGCAGAGGAGATTAATCGCCGTAATCTGAAAGACAAGATAAAACTTAAAAAAATAATTCTTGGTGCAGAACGTCACAGCGATGCCATGAGAAAACGGATCAGGGAACTGACCGGTGTTGAGCATGTTTTCGACATTTACGGGCTGACCGAGCTATATGGGCCGGGTACCGGACTTGACTGCACCTTCCATAATGGCATTCACTATTGGGCGGATCTTTTTATTTTTGAGATTATCGATCCTGACACGCTTAAGCCTGTTCCCGATGGAACTGAAGGAGAGCTTGTAGTGACAACACTCAGAAAAGAGGCCAGTCCACTTATCAGGTACCGTACTCATGATATAACACGTATCATCGAAGGGGAATGCGATTGCGGCGTTCCTCTGCCTCGGCACGACAGAATTACAGGTCGGAGCGATGATATGTTTATATACAGGGCGGTCAACATCTATCCGAGCCAGATAGATCATGTTTTAAGCAGGATCGACGGCATCGGCAGCGAGTACCAGATTCACCTGGAGCCCCGGGAAGACGGGCGTGACAGGATGGTTGTCAAAGTTGAACGAGGTGTCAATACAGGTACAGGTGATGATTTGGCACTGGCCGAGAAGGTTGCCGGAGAGATCAGAAAAAAGATATTGGTGAGGAGTAGTGTGGAAATTTTAGATTATGGATCTTTGCCGCGTACTGAAAGAAAAAGTAAACGGGTTTTTGACAAAAGAAACGGAAAGGCTTAATAATCATCAAACTGAAAAAGGAGGGTGTGGCATGTTAAAGAAAACAGCAGTTGTAATTGCAGGAATTTTTATGGCAATGTTAGTGTCAGCGGTGATGCTGCCAACTATTGCTGATGCAGGTTCTGGTCAGGATTCTGGTCAGGACCCAATAAAGCTGAACTATGCGAATTTCCCACCGGCACCCACTTTCCCATGTGTTCAGATGGAGCACTGGAAAGAGGAAGTCGAAAAGCGTACCAATGGAAAAGTGGTGATTAATACATTTCCGGGAGGAACGCTTTTGGGGGCAAAAAATATGATGGATGGTGTTATTGCAGGTCAGGCGGATATCGGCTGTCTTTGCATGGCGTACCAGCCGGGAAGGTTTGTGATTACAAACGCAACAAGTCTCCCCTTGGGGTTGCCGGATGCAAAGACGGGTAGTCTTGTTCTCCTGGACCTTTATAAGCAATATAAACCTGATGCCTTTAAGGGAGTTAAGGTTCTGACTATGTTTACAACAGCACCGGCAAATATAATGTCCAAGGTGCCGGTAAGAACCCTGGCCGACATAAAGGGTCTTGACCTGAGAGCATCCGGCGGCGCTGCCCAGATCCTTAAAGCATGGGGCGCAAACCAGGTGGGCATGCCAATGTCAGCCACACCGGAAGCCCTGCAGAAAGGTGTTGTTAAGGGCCTTTTTTCTTCCCTTGAAGTAATGAAAGATTTTAAATTTGCTGAAACCTGCAAATATGCGACCGTAACCGATACAGTTATTTATCCTTTTGCTGTTGTCATGAATATTGATAAATGGAATTCCCTTCCAAAAGACGTCCAGGCGGTTCTGGACGGTCTTATGGATGAACAGGCCGAGTGGACCGGTACCTACATGGACAATCATGTAAAAGAAGCTATTGAGTGGTCGAAGGAAAAGCAGAAAGTTGAGTTTATCATTCTTTCCAAGGAGGAGAAGGCAGAGTGGGATGCAAAGCTGACTTCAATCACCGATAAATGGATCGCAGATGCAAAGGCAAAAAAACTTCCTGGAGACAAGATTGTGGAAGATATTAAAATGTTGAAAGATAAACACTCAAAATAATTATGCCATATTATTTTAGTATGAACTTTATCGATAAATTTATATCTCGGTTAAACAGGCTGCTGATTTTTTTAGGAGGCTTGTGCCTGGTTTTCATGATCGTTCTTACATGTTCCAATATCGTCTTCAGAATTTTTTGGGAGCCGATAAGAGGGACGTTTGAGCTCATGGGATTTTCCGGTGCGATTGTTATCGCTTTTGCCCTGGGTTTCACCCAGAGACAAAAAGGGCATATCGCGGTGGACATTCTTGTCAATAAGTTCTCTGTTAGAACAAAACAGGTGTTGAATACTATTAATAGCTTGATATGTACGGCATTCTTTGGGGTTGCCGCATGGCAGGTTGCTAAAAAGGCGGCAACCCTTTTATCATCCGGAGAGGTTACTGAAACCTTGAGGATTATTTACTATCCCTTTACATTCTGTGCCGCATTCGGGTGTGGTGTGCTGGCCCTGGTATGCTTGACAGAGGCAATACAGGCAGTGCTATTAAAAGTCGGGGGTAAAGAGTGAGCCTTGCAATAATCGGCATGATAGGGATCGCAGCCCTGCTTTTTATGTTGTTTTTTTTGGGAATGCCGGTGGGCTTTGCCATGGCCATCATCGGTTTTTCCGGGTTCAGTTATGTTGTTTCCCTTAATGCCGGATTGAACATGGTCGGTTCTATGTTTTGGTCGACATTTTCAAAATACGGACTCACTGTAATTCCTCTTTTTATTTTTATGGGGCAGATTGCATTTTATTCAGGAGTCAATGAAAAGCTTTATAATACAGCGTATAAATGGGCCGGCCGGCTTAGGGGCGGGATCGCCATGGCAACCATCATGGCATGTGCCGCTTTTTCAGCAATATGCGGCTCCAATGCAGCAACAGCCGCAACCATGACCACCGTTGCTTTGCCCCAGATGAAAAAATACAGATACAACCCAAAGCTGAGTACAGGTGCGGTTGCCTGTGGATCGACACTCGGCGTGGTAATTCCGCCAAGTGTTGTCTTGATTGTGATAGGCCTTTCAACAGAGCAGTCGATTGCAAAACTGTTTTACGGAGGCGTTGGTGCTGGAATTGTTCTGGCAGTTTTATTGATGGTGACGGTTTATATTGTCTGTCTTGTCAAACCGGAATACGGTCCTGCCGGAACAGGCGCAAGCTTGAAAGAAAAGGTAAAGTCACTTTCAGGTGCATTTGAAATGATCCTTCTTTTTCTACTGGTAATGCTTGGCCTCTACTTTGGCTTCTTTACCCCGGCAGAAGCGGGCGCCGCAGGATCTTTCCTGGCGGTTGTAATCTGCTCTGCCAATGGCAGGTTAACCTGGAAAGGGTTTATTTGTTCAATTACAGATACGTTGAGAATATCATGCATGGTGATCATGATAGTGGCCGGTGCCATGATATTCGGCCGTTTTCTTACTGTAACGCGAATACCGTTTGACATTGCGTCCTGGGTTGCAGGGCTTCCGGTTCCTGACACTGTTATCATGATGATTATTTTTGCCATCTATATCGCAGGCGGTGCTGTTATGGATGCCCTGGCCCTTCTCTTAATCACCATTCCCATATTTTTCCCGGTTGCTGTAGAGATGGGGTATGATCCTCTTTGGTTTGCTGTTGCCATAACCGTCATTACCACGCTCGGGGCAGTGACACCGCCTGTGGGGGCCACCACTTATGTGGTCGCCGGCATGGCAAAGGATGTTCCCCTTGGAGATGTTTTTAAAGGGGTCACGTTCTTTTTGCCTGCCTATATTATAAGCATTCTTCTTTTAATGCTTTTTCCCGCAATCGTTACTTTTCTGCCCGGCCTTTTAGGCTGAAACTCTTTTTGATTTTTATCGGTTGCTTAGCACCTACAAGAACATGTTAAACGAATGGCGACAGAAGCGCTATCGGCGGTGAGGTGTGACACGGCGAGGGGGAGGGCGATGGTGATAATGTCGGTGATTATAATGCCCCCAGCCCGATCTGTAGTGAACATTAACTCCATAATGAACGTTGGTTGAACCCGGGGTGCCGCAGGCCGTAATGTTCGACATTATAAGACCCATTGCGAGACCAATTAAAAGAATAAACATCATTTTTACATATCGTTTCATCATAAAGCTCCTCCATCAGAGCAAATATCTTAGAGTTGTTGTACTGCAAATACAGCCCCGGAAGGGTCTGCAATGATTGCAAGAAGACCTTCCCGAATCGTTTTGTCGGGCTCCATCAAAACCTTACCTCCCAACGCTTCTGCTTTTGTAACTATAGCCATAACGTCCTCAACTGCAATATAAGGCAGCCAATTGGGCTTAACATCGTCCCACGGAATCTTCACAATTCCTCCTCGTGTTTGGCCATTCTTGACTAAAAAACAATATTTTTGGCCGGCGCCCACATCCACCAATTGTTGTTCATAACCGACCAGTAAACCATAGAAAGTTAGCGATGCGTCTGGATTTGTGCTCCATAGCTCACTTCCCATCCAATGGTTCTGGACTGGACCCCGGTCAGGGGGATCGCCATCTGGTGTGGTTACAATTGCAAATAGCGCACCCTCCGGATCCTTTACTATGGCGACACGGCCTCTATTTGGTAAATCTTTTGGCTTCTTATAAATTGTTCCATTGTTTTTTTCCGCAACCATCAATGCGCGGTCCACATTTTCTACAGAGATATAGCTCAGCCACTGGGACTCGTTAGCTTTGCTATTTTGCGGGTCTAAATAAATTGCATTTGCTATGGGAACACCATCTATAGCTATCGTTTTGACCTGCCTTTTTTTGGATGCTGTATCAGAAAAAGACCAGCCAAATAATTCCTCATAAAAATGACTCGTCGATTTCAGATCATCTGTGAACAGGTCATACCAGACAAATTTGCCGGTAAGGCGCAAATGCGTGGGTTCCGGAGTCACCCTTGGGACAACAATTTGTTCCTTTGAACACGCTTGTATAACCAAGCTCATAAGCAATAATAAAATAGACAAACTTACTTTGACTTCCATAAGGAATGTTCGGGTTTTTTTACGTGTTATCACCATGCCAATGCTCCCATATCAATTCTAAATTAAAAAAACTTTTCGCAAGGTTTTCTTCTTTTGATTTTATATAACAATTGTCTTATCCTCTACGACTATATCAACTTAACGTCAAGTCTTGATTTGGGGTAATAGCAATTGAATACGATTTCAAGATTGTTGATTTTCCCTTACGTCTTTGGATTAAAATGGCTGGGCAAACATAACCCAGGCTGTTGCTCCTTCATCGGAACCTGCCATGTCGACTCGGACTATGGTTCCTGCCATCATGGCCCGGATACCGATTCCGCCATCAACTTTCCAGTCAGAGAATAATTCTGCCATACTGTATTCCCCGGCAACCCTTCCGCCTTCTACAAAGCCCACAAGTTGAAACCAGTCGGCTTTCAGCCACCGCAGCCATGATGTATCGGCGATGGGGTTCCATCTTAGTGTGTAGCGGTATTCAGCAGCTGTGTATATAACCGAACGATCATTAAACCGGTTGTTCGGATATCCGCGCATTCTGTACAATCCGCCGAGACGGGCACCCTCGAAAAAGGGTGGTTTGTTTACGATGACACTATCGCCGGCTGAGTCAACGGTTTCGTCCCAGGAGGGTGAGGTGCCGGTCCAGAAATTTAGGGCCAATACCCGCTGCCTGGAATTATCGGTGGGACCAAAATCGAAGTACTTGCTTGCTTCAAATTCAACAAAGGACCAGGAACCGGTGACAGCATTGCTGAAATCCTTACTATAAGCAATATATTGTGAGCTGCCGTAGGAGGGATTAGATGGGAAATCAGTATTATTGTAAAGGTATCCCAACTGAAAGGGAAAGGTGTCGCCTGAATAGGTCGCTAAATCTGTTTGATAGCTTTGATAACGACTTGACTGGCCGAATAACAGTACCGAGACCCCGGATTTAAGGGGGTTCCATACTTTGCCGCCGGTAGCCCCTGATTGTAAAATTCCATTCTTAAGATGATATTCGGCCATGCCCCTGTTCTTCATGTTGCCCATAGGCAAAACATATTCCAGTTTAAGTTCCAGCCAGTTATCATGGCCGCCATCTTCGATATAATTGTCCTTATCCGAGTCATTTGTTCCGGCCGGGGGAGGGCTGCTTTCTGAAGGGCGACGCGGAACTTCCGCATAGGCGCGCTGTCTTGGATAATATGCATAAGAACCATATGCGGTGATGAATAACCGTTTTGTCCACGGCAAGCGGTAATCCCACATGCCGCCGATTATGCCTTTGGCATCATCAAAACTGCCGTATACAGTGCCACCAAAAAGCAACTGGTCTTGAAGATATCCTTTAACAAGGCCTCCGGCCCCAATCGTGGTGCCCATTGATTCTGAGGGAAATGCATAGGGTAAAATTAAGGTTTCCTTATGTTCGCGAGGATTTTCTTCCCGGATCACTGAATATTTAATGGAAGCATCCGGTTTTGCCTGGGTATCAGGCACAAACAACAGCGTTGCGATAAAAAATGTTACAGTAAAAAATGCCGATAAAAATTTGTGCATAATGCATTTTCTTTGTTCTTGCTGGAGACACCCTGTTTTTCAGAGCTAATTATGATGACTCCAAGTCCCTAAGGGTGGGTATTGGAGTCAGCAAATTTAAAACATTAACGCCATGTCTAAGCGGCCGATAATAAATGAGGGCGTTCCCTTGGCATTGTCCATATTAATCCAGGAATTGTTAATACTGCCTTTTAAAAAGAATGTGTGAGTGACATCCCACCGTACGCCGAGCCCGAGGTTATAGGAAAAACTTGTATCCGTATAAGTCGCATCATAGCATTGCAACCCATAATAGGGATCTATCCAGCAATTTGGATCACCCCCTATAGATATATTCGAGTCAACAAACGTCCAGCCAAAGCCGCCGGTTAAAAATGGTGTCAACGTTTTTGGTAAGATGTTATATGTCGCATTAAAGTAAATTTTACCAGTGTCGAGTATTCCACTTTTACTTATCGGTTCGTTATTTTCGTCATATCCGTGGGCAGTAAAACTGGAAGAGTTCTGTCCAAAATCAACTCCGAATTCAACATGTTCATTCAGATTATATCCCAACCCTAATCCCCAGCCCAGATCGCCGTTGACGTCTAGCTTTTTGTCTTCTTGAAATTTAATTTCTTGACCATTGACCCAATTGGTATACAAATTCATTTCCCAGCGAGACTCCCGTTCGGAAGGCTTTATTTCAGCATTTGCACTATTTGAAAGTGCAGCCACAGTCATAATGATGGATAGTGAAACCGCATAAAATATTCTTTTCATCATGTCCTCCTTTAAAATATGAAGCTCAGCCTGTTGTTATTGCTTATGGTATCTATGGTTTTCATGTTACTATAACAGACATTTCTTAAATTTTCTCTAAAAATAATTTCAAACAAATTCCAATTCTTGACATGTAATTATATCTTGAATATAAAAAGATACTTGGAAAGTAAGTTCCTGTCATTTTCAAATAACTAAAATTGTTTGTGCTGCATTGTTGGTATAAATATATGCCGGTTTACTAATATTGAAAAAAAGACCATACCACATAGATCGATCCGGAAGAACCGCTATCCTTTTTTGGTTCGGGTTCTTGATGCTTTACAATCTTTTTGTAGGACCTGTCTTTTCAACAGCAAAAACTTTTACAGTGGGCATTTACCAGGCCGAGCCCATCGTATTTATGGACATTGATGATCAGCCAAAGGGTATATTTGTTGACATCCTTTCCTCTATCGCTGCAGAGGAGGAGTGGGATGTCAATTATATGCATGGCACCTGGACAACATGTTTGGACCGCCTCCAAAAGGGTGTCATCGATATCATGACAGGTGTGGCTTATTCAGACCAGCGTGCACAGCAATATGATTTTAATCAGGAGACTGTTATCACCAACTGGGGCCAGATTTATCTTCGCAAAAACTCACCCATCCAACGTTTTCTTGATTTAAATGCGAAATCAATAGCGGTTCTAAAGGAGGACATCTATTATGATTTTTTTAAAGTTACCGGTGAAAGGTTTGGTGTAAAGCCTGATTATCGAGAAGTGGGCTCCTATGCCGCCATATTAAAGATGCTTGATC